>DPMO01000033.1 GCA_003541445.1 Clostridiales bacterium
CCCGGGCACCTTGAGGTCGGCCGAGAACCTGAAGCTCACCGGGAAGTCCGGCCCCAGACGCTCGCGCACGGAGCCGATGAGTTCGACGGCGAACCGGACCCTGTTGTCTAGGCTCCCGCCGTACTCGTCCGTCCGCGTGTTCCAGAGCGGCGAGAGGAACTGGTCCACCAGGTACCCGGTGTGTCCGTGGATCTCGACGGCGTCGAAGCCGGCCGAGGCCGCGCGCCGGGCGGCCTCTCCGAAGGCCCGGACGAGCCGGGCTATCTCCTCCCGCGAGAGGCCCCGGGCCGTGGTCTTCGGGTCCGTGAAGGAAGGGGTGTCCGAAGAGCTCACAAGGCCCCGGCCGGGTGGAGCCTGTCCCTGGCGTCCGAAGCCCGGGGTGAGCTGGATGCAGGCGGCCGCCCCGTGGTCGTGGATGACCCGGGCGAGGTCGCTGAACCCCGCGATGTGGAGGTCGGAGTCCAGGCGCAGAAGGTTGCCGGCCGGCGTCGGGTCGATGTCGCCCTCGACCCCGACCACCTCGGTGATGACCATACCGACCCCGCCGGCGGCCCGCTCGGCGTAGTAGTGGAGGTGGCGGTCGGTGACGCGGCCGTCCGAGGTGGCGAAGCCGGTGCCCATAGGGGCCATGATGATGCGGTTCCGGAGAGTCAGCCTCCCGAAGCGGCCCTCGCTGAAGAGGTGCGGGTACCTGTCGTAGCCGGGTGCGGCGCACCGGGAACCGCGCGTCCCGTTCGTCATCCTGGGTCGTCCCTTCCTGAGACCAGATTCCGGAAGGTAGTCTTCCCGGATGACGAAAAAGAGCCGCCTTCTTCCGGGCGGCCGTCTTCGCGCGGTCCCCGGGGGTCAGCTCCCGCCGCTCTGACCTTCGTCGTGCCCCTGTGTCTCTCCGGGTCGTCTGCCGGGGCCGGGCAGCATCTCGCGGAAACGGGAGAGGACCTGGTCTATGATTTCGAGACGCCCGGGGACCAGACCCTCACGGATGCGCTCCATGACCCTGAGGCAGACCTCCCGGCCCCTGCGGGTGGCCCGCTCCAGCGCCAGCAGGGCCCCGGTGATGTCCCGTCCCTGCGCCGACGCCCTCTCCACCTCGAGGGCGGCCCTCTCGGCCAGGTCCCGGTACCGTTCCATGGTCCTCGCCACCAGGGCCTCCTCGTCCCGTTCGGCCAGCGCCTTCGCTTCGGCCAGCCTCACCTCGAGAAGGTGGGCCATCAGGACGAGGCGTTCCTCACTGGAACGGGCCAGGGCCAGGCGGACGCGCTCGAGGAGCTGCTTCACGAAGTAGAAGGGGGAACCCGGAAGGAGGCCTGGGTCAGGCAGGAGGGGCTCCTCCTCGGTCCCGCCCTGCGCCCCGACCACGGGAGCGGCCAGCAGGGTGAGCATGATGAAGACGAGCACGGAGACGGTCAGACACAGGCATCCGGAGCGCTCTCTCATCATGACCCCTCCTTTCCTTCTCTTCCCTTTCCACTATAAAGCTTTCGGACCGGCCGGCCCGAATCTGCGGGTGGGGGGCGGTCTAGCCGACGACGAACCGGGCCGTGCTCCCCTCCCGGCCGCGGACGACCTCCAGCCGCGCCTCGACGCGCTCCCTCAGCTCGGGGACGTGGGAGATGATGCCGACCAGGCGGCCGCCATGCTGGAGGTCGACGAGGGCCCGGAGGGCGAGGTCGAGCGCTTCCGGGTCGAGACTGCCGAAGCCCTCGTCGACGAAGACGGTGTCCAGGCGAACGCCGCCCGCCCTGGCCTGGACGACCTCGGCCAGGCCGAGGGCCAGCGACAGGGAGGCGAGGAAGCCCTCTCCGCCGGAGAGAGTGGCCGTGCTCCGGGTCGTCCCGGTGTAGGCGTCGTAGACCTCCAGGTCGAGCCCTCCCCTCCTGTGGCGCCGGTCGGCCGGTTCCAGGACGCGCTGGAGGCGGTAGCGTCCCTGGCTCATGACGGCCAGCCGCCGCGACGCCGCCTCCAGGACCTCGTCCAGGAGTGCGGCCAGGACGTAGCGCTCGAGGCTCATCCCGAGGCGGTTCTGGCCTGAGGCCACGTCGGCCAGGCGCCCCATGACCCCGTACTCGGTCTCGAGGCCGGCGAGCGTCCGCTCCAGACCCTCGAGCTCCTCCAGGGCCTTCTCCAGGTCGCGCACCTGGGCCTCGAGTTCCGTGAGACCGGTCAGGGCCTTGTCCCGGCGCTCTTCGGCCCGCCTCGCCCCCGCCCTGAGTTCGTCGAGGTCGGTCCGGGTGAGGTCCCCGGCCAGCCGCTCGGCACGGTCGGCTTCCCACCCGGCCCCGGTGAGGTGCTCGGCGAAGCTCCGGCGCTGTTCTCTCAGTCGGCGGCGGGCGGCGTCGGCGGCCTCCCGACACGCCTTCAGGGCCTCCTCGGCCCGGGCGAGGTCCTTCTCGGCCGCCGCGAACCCGCTCCGGGCGGCCTCCAGGGCCTTCCGGAGCTCCTCGAGCCTCTCCTCGGCCTCGACCGTCGCCCGCTCCAGGGCCGCCCCGTCGCGCAGGGCTTCGGGAACCTCGGCCTCCCTTCCGGCCACGTCGGCCCTGGCTCTCTCCAGCTCCAGGGCCGCCCTCTCGCGCTCCTTCTCGGCCGCCTCCAGCCGCTGTTCGGTCTCGTCCCGGCGCCAGCGCAAATCCTCGGTCTCCCCTTTGAGCCGCTCGACCCGGTCGAGGGCCTCCTCGGCTTTCCGGAGGGCCTTCCTCACCTCGTCCGTCTCCCTGGCGAGGTCCTCCTCGCGGGAGGCCGCCGCCTCCCCCATGCCCTCCTCGACGGCCTGCATCTGGGCCCGGAGTCCCGCAACGGCCTTCTCCTGCCGGGCGACCTCCTCACGGGCCCTCTCCACGGCCTCCTCCAACTTCAAGAGTTCGGTCTTCTTGCTCTCCAGGGCCTCGTGGTTCGGGACCTCCCCGCCGGCGACCGCCGGGGCCGGATGTTCGGTGGACCCGCACACAGGGCACGGCTCTCCCGGCTTCAAGGTCCCCGCCAGGACGGCGGCCTGCCCTTCCCTCCACGCCGCTTCGAGTCTTTCGAGCTCCCGGCGGGCCGCCCGCCGCCTCTCCCGAGCGGCGGCTTCCTTGGCCCTGAGCCGCGCCAGGGCTGCCTGTTCCTCCTGAGTCCGGCCGCGCAGACGGGCGAGCTTGGACGCCTGCTCCAGGACCCGCTCCCTCTCCTTGAGCCTGGTCCTCAGCGCCTCCACGCGGACGACGAGGGCGGGCTCCTCCGCCAAGAGCC
This sequence comes from Clostridiales bacterium, assembly GCA_003541445.1. Lineage (GTDB taxonomy): Bacteria > Bacillota > Sulfobacillia > UBA995 > UBA9673 > UBA9673. The sequence continues at coordinate 3,226 of DPMO01000033.1, forward strand.
CTTCCCTCTCCTTGAGGTCGGCGCGGAGCCGTTCCAGCTCGGCCCTGGCTTCTCCTGAGGCCTTCTCCCGGACCTCGAGGGTCTCCGCGGCGGCCGCGAGCCGCCGTCCGGCCGCCTCGAGGGCTTCGACCTTCGGGGCGAGCTCCTTCAGCCAGGCGAGACGGCGCGAGGCCTCCTCCCTCTCGGGCGCGCGGCCTTCTTCGGCGGCAAAGGCCGCCTCCGCCGCCTCGCGGCGCTGGCGTGCGGCCTTCAGGGCCTCCTCACGCCGTCGCCTGTCACGCTCGGCCTCCTGGAGCTCCTCCTCCCTCTCGAGGACCTTCTCCGCCTCCCGCACCAGGAGGCCGGCGACCTCGGCTCCGCGCCGGAGGGTCTCCAGTTCCCGCTCGGCCTCCGCCCGCCGTTCGAGGAGGGCGGACCGCTTCCGGGCCATCTCCTCGCGGCTGCCCACCCCGGCGCGCGCCAGGACGTCGGCCCGGCGCTCGCGCGTCCCCCGTATCCTCATCTCGAGGTCCTTCTCCCGCTCCTTCAGGGCCTGCTCGACGTCCCGGTAGAAGGTCGTCCTGAAGAGGGTCTCGAGGATTTCCTGCCGCCGGCGGACCATGTCGCCGCGGCGCGAGGGCTCAGCCGCCAGGAGGTCCCGGAACCGCCCCTGGGGCAGGACGATGACCTGGCGGAACTGGTCGGAGCGGAAGCCGAGGAGGTCCTCCACCCGCCGGGTGACGGCCGTCACCCCCGTCTCGAGGACCTCGGCCGCACCACGGCCCGCCCCCGGTGGGGCGCCGCGGCCCGACCCCCGTGGGGCCAACCGCTCCAGGACGGCCGCCGCCGGCTCGGTGGTCGTCCCCGTCCCGCGCCTCTTCGGGCGCTCCCATTCGGGGCTCCGCGTCACCCGATAGGCCTCCTCGCCCAGGGCGAACTCGAAGACGACCTCGGTCCGCGTCCCAGGCCGGGCGTGGTGGCTCCTCATCTCCCGTCCTTCGCGCTCGGCGCCGCTCGTGTCGCCGTAGAGGGCATAGCAGATGGCGTCCAGGATGGAGGTCTTCCCGGCTCCGGTCGGCCCGTGGATGAGGAAGAACCCGCGGCCGCCGAGCTCCGAGAAGTCGAGCTCCTGTCTCCCGGCGTAGGGCCCGAAGGCCTTCATGACCAGCCTGAGCGGCCTCATCAGCCGGCCTCCCTCTGCCGGCGGCGCAGGTCCTCGACGACCGAGGCGTAGGCCGCCTCCTGCTCTTCGGAGAGTTCCTCTCCGGTGACGTCCGAGAAGAAGGCTCTGAAGAGGTCCATGTCGTCGAGCCTGAGCCGCTCGTCTCCGGCCCCGCGGCCCGCGTCCGGGCCGCCGGTCCACAGGGCCGGGCGCTCCACGTGGAGGACGTTGGGGTAGACCTCCCGCAGCCTCCCGATAGGGTCGAGGACGGCCCCGGTGTCGAGAAGGGTGACCATGAGGTAGTCCTCCCGGCTCCCGGGTGGGACGCCCCGTCCGGCCAGGAGATCTCTGAAGTATCCCTCGACCCGCCGCACGTCCCTCCGCGGCCGGAGAGGGACCTCCTCGACCCTGACCTTCCCGTCGGCGTCCACCTCCACGAGGGTCACCGACTTCTCATGGTCGGCCTCGTCGAACGAGTACTTGAAGAGCGAGCCCGAGTAGCGGACATGGTCGGCCCCGGCGGCCTGCGGCCGGTGGAGGTGGCCGAGGGCCACGTAGGTGAAGCCCCGGAACCGCGACGGGTCCACGGTCCCCGCCCCGCCGACGCTCAAGGGGCGCTCCGACTCGCTCGAGGCGCCCCCGGCCACGAAGGCGTGGGCCACCACGACCGTGCGCCGTCCCCCGGGCGGGTGTGTCTGAGACCCGTCGAGCCGGTCGCCCCGGAGCCGGTCGAGGAAGGCCCCTGTGGCGGAGTCATGGTCGTCCAGGCCGTCGAGACCCAGGACCTGCCTCGCCACCGGGGGCTCGGTGTACGGGAGGGGATGGATTTGGACCGGTCCGTGCCGGTCCTCCAGGACGACGGGGCCGCCGTCCGGCGCCGGAACGCCCGCGACGTGGAGCCCTCCCCTTTCGAGGAGCCGCGAGGCGAACCCCAGCCGCTCCGGGCTGTCGTGGTTGCCGGCGATCACCACCACGGGGACCCGCAGGCCCAGCACGAGGCGGGCCAGGACGTCGTCCAGGAGAGAGACGGCCTCGGGCGGGGGCACGGCCCGGTCGTAGACGTCGCCGGCGATGAGGACCGCGTCCACCCCGGACTCCCGGACGATGTCCACGACCTGGTCCAGGAGGTAGGCCTGGTCCTCGGTCAGGTGCTGACCGTGGAAGATGCGTCCCAGGTGCCAGTCGGCGGTGTGGAGCAGACGCACGGCCGGGACCTCCTCAGGTGCCGGCCGTCGCCGGCGCCCCACCGGTGAAGTCCGACCAGGCCTCCTTCAGGGTCTCCGGCTCTAGGACCAGCCGCAGGCCCACGATGGCCAGCACCTTGGCTGCCGCCACCACCGCCGCGTCCCCTTGGGGTGAAGCCGCCGCGGCGGCGAAGTCCGGGTGGTGCAGAACGGTCCCTTCCGGGGCGGCCTTGACCATCGGGGCGATGGCCGGGACCACCTGGCTCACGTTGCCGAAGTCGGTCGAGGCCGGGAAGTGTTTCCCGGTCCGGTCGTCCGCCCGCCGACCGACCTCGGCCATGGCCTCGAGGGTCAGACGGGTGAGGGTCCGGTTCTCCTTTATGGGCTCGCAGATGGGCGTCTCCTGGATGTCGAGCCCGGCACCGGCGGCCAGGGCGGCGGCCCTGGCGCAGTTCTTGACCTTCTCCAGGAGCTCCTTGAGGTAGCCGAGGTCGACGGAGCGGACCCCGAACTCGCACCGGGCGAAGTCGGGGACGATGTTGACGGCCTTCCCCCCGTCGGTGATGATGCCGTGGATGCGGGCGTCGGACCTTGTGTGCTGGCGGAGGGCGTTGACGTTGTTGAAGGTCTGGATAGCCGCGTCCAGGGCGTTCACGCCCTTGTCCGGGCTCGAGGCGGCGTGAGCCGCTCGTCCCTTGAAGGAGAAGGACAGCCGCGCCACCCCGAGACAGCTCCCGCCGACGGCGTCCTCCGCCTCCGGGTGCATGGAGAGGACGGCGTCGACTTCCCGGTAGAGGCCTGCCGACACCATGACGAGCTTCCCGCTCGTCGTCTCCTCGGCCGGGGTCCCGTCCACGAGGACGGTCGCTTGGAGGCCGGCCTCCTCGAGGGCCCGGGCCAGGGCCATCCCGGCCCCGAGGGCCGAGGCGGCGATTATGTTGTGGCCGCAGGCGTGACCCACCCCCGGCAGGGCGTCGTACTCGGCCAGGAAAGCCAGAGCCGGACGGCCCGAGCCGCGCCGGGCCCTGAAGGCCGTCTCGAGGCCGGCCACGGGCATGGTCACCTCGAAGCCCTCCGAGCGGAGCAGGTCGGCGCACCAGGCGGAGGCCTTCCGCTCCTCGTTGGCCGTCTCCGGGTTGGCGTGGATGCGGTGGCTGAGGTCCAGGAGAGCCGGGGCCAGGCTGTCGACGTGCTCCTTCACCCGTGCGGTCGTTTCGGCGGCGGTCGTCACGTCGGGTCCCCCCTTCGTTGCGCTGCAGCTAATCTTCTCAGCGCGGGGGCGGAACCCTCCGCGGCGGAGCACGGCCTCTTCGGGTCCGCCTCCCCGGCTACTCGACGGTCACCGCCAGTTCCACCGGCTCCTCGCCGGTGACATCCCTCACCGTGACCCCGCACCCGTCGTCGGCGATCTTCACGACCTCGTAGGGATAGGTGATGACCTGGGCCACGATGTCCCCGGGGGCCGGCTCGATGAACCTGACGTCGATGACCCACCCGTCCTCGGAGGTGGCAACTCGGTCCACGACGACCCCGTAGCCAGCGGTGGGCCTTTCACCCATGGCGATGAGGACCAGGCGGTGGTCCCCGAACTTCTTGACGTAGACCCCGGCCTCTCTGGTCCGACTCTCCACCCAGGCGAGTTCTTCACCCACCGGCTGATGCCCGATGACGGCCCCGGACGCATCGCCGCTCTCGTCGGGTCCGGCGCCGGGGTCGGCCACCGGCCCCGGCCGGCACGCCGCGAGCAGTGCCCCCACCGCCAGGGCCACGAGGACACCGACGGTCAGTCTCCTCATGTCTCCCACCCTACTATCTTTCTTTCACCCAAGACCGCGGCCGTCTTTCACACCGCGTTCGACGACAGAGCGGGCTCTCCGGTTCCCTTGAGATGGACGACGCGGAACTCGAGAGAGAGACCGGCGTGCCAGCTGGGGTCAGCGGTACACCTCGCGGCGGTGGCCGACCTTGACAATCGTCACGACCAACCGGGGGTCATCCACCTCATAGAGGATGCGGTAGTCGCCTTGCCGCAGTCGATAGCGCTCTTGACCGGACAGCTTCTCGCATCCCGGCGGACGAGGGTCGGTAGCCAGGCCCTCGATGCGCATTGCCACGCGGGCTAGGTCCTTGGGGGGAAGAGACTCGAGCTCCTTGATGGCCGAGCTCTTGACCCTAACGCTGTAGCTTGCCACGGCGCTTTAGCTCACGCAACACATCTTCATACGGGACGGACGGCTCGCCCGCTCGGTCCTCGAACGCTGCCAGGTCGACAGCGTCCTCCGCCAAGCAGCGACGCACGGCGGAATTGACCAGCTCGGAGATGGTCTGGTCGGTCTCGGCCGCCTTGATTCTGAGGGCCCTGTGAAGCTCGGGGTCCAGATAGACAGTGGTTCTCTTGCTTACCGGGCTCACGACATCACCATAGCATCATGGCGTCTAGGCGTCAAGCGTTCAGTGTCGTCCCCCGGCAGATTCTAGCCCCGGCCGATCTTCTTTCTCAACAGCTCGTTCACGAGCCTGGGGTTGGCCTTGCCGCGGGTCTCCTTCATGACCTGGCCCACGAGGTAGCCGAGGGCCTTCTCCTTCCCCTGCCTGAAGTCTTCCACCACCGAGGGGTTCGCCTCGAGGACCCTGGCCACCACGGCCTCGAGCTCGGCCGCGTCGGAGATCTGGCTGAGGCCCTTCTCATCCACGATGGCCCGGGGGGTCTTCCCGGTCCTGAAGGCCTCCTCGAGGACGTCCTTGGCCATCTTCCCGCTTATGGTCCCGTCCTCGACGAGCGAGATGAGCTCGGCGAGGGATGAGGGCGGGAAGGGGCTGTCTTTCGACCTCAGGAAGGAGGCGTCGTTCCCGCTCTCGTTGAGGAGCCGGCTGACATCGCCCATCAGCCAGTTGGAGACCTTCTTGGGGTCGTCCGCCAGCCTCGCCGCCTCCTCGAAGTAGTCGGCGAGGTGGCGCGAGGCGGTCAGGACCCCCGCGTCGTACCTCGGAAGCCCGTACTCGCGGACGAACCGCTCCCTGCGGGCCGTCCGGAGCTCAGGGAGCCCCTTCCGCACGGACTCGACCCACCCGGGCTCCAGGACGAGCGGGAGGAGGTCGGGCTCCGGGAAATAGCGGTAGTCCTCGGCCGTCTCCTTGACCCGCATGAGCCGGGTGACCCCGGCCGCCTCGTCCCAGCGGCGGGTCTCCCGCCGGACCTCCCCGCCGCCCGAGAGGACCTCCGCCTGGCGGCGGATCTCGTAGTCGAGGGCCCGCTCCACGGCGCGGAACGAGTTGAGGTTCTTCAGCTCGACCGGCACGCCCAGGGTCTCCGTGCCGGCGGGGCGCACCGACACGTTGGGCTCACACCGCATCGAGCCCTCCTCCATCCTGACGTCCGACACCCCGGCGTACTCGAGGATGCTCCTCAGCTCCTCGAGATAGGCCCGCCCCTCGGCCGGGCTCCGGCAGTCGGGCTCGGAGACGATCTCGATGAGGGGCACCCCGGCCCGGTTGTAGTCGACGAGGGAGCAGTCACCGTCCTCGACATGGAAGGACTTGCCGGTGTCCTCTTCGAGATGCAGACGGCGGATGCGGATGCGCCTCACCCCGTCGTCCGTCTCGATGTCGATGTAGCCCCCCGTGGCGAGCGGGCGGTCGTACTGGGTTATCTGGTAGCCCTTCGGGAGGTCGGGGTAGAAGTAGTTCTTCCGGGCGAAGACCGACTCCAGGTGGACCTCGCAGTTGAGGGCCAGAGCGGCCCTCACGGCGAGCTCGACCGCCCGCCGGTTCAGGACCGGCAGGACCCCCGGATGGCCGAGGCAGACGGGGCAGACATGGGTGTTGGGCTCGGCCCCGAAGGCGGCCGGGCAGGAGCAGAAGGCCTTGGTGCGCGTGGCCAGTTCCACATGGACCTCGAAGGCGATGACGGGTTCGTAGCCGCCCGCGTCAGGGCCGCTTCCGCCCCGGGCCCCGCGGGCCCCGGACGGGCTGGGAACCTCTTTCACCGGCGCTTCACCCCCAGGAGCGGCGGCTTCTTGGTGTGGTGCTCGGTGTGCTGCTCGTAGGCGAAGGCCACTTTGAGCAGGAGCTCCTCCGAGAAGGCCGGACCCATGAGCTGCAGGCCGACCGGCAGGCCCTGCGCGAACCCGCAGGGCACGGATATGGCCGGGATGCCGGCCAGGTTGGCGGGGATGGTGCAGAGGTCCGCCATGTACATCCGCAACGGGTCGTCCACCCTGTCCCCCAGCGGGAAGGCCACCGTGGGCGACGTCGGGGAGACGAGGAAGTCGTAGCGGGCGAAGGCCCGCTCGAAGTCCTGCCTCAGCAGGGTGCGGGCCTTCTGGGCCTTGAGGTAGTAGGCCTCGTAGTAGCCGGCCGACAGGACGTAGGTCCCGAGCATGATGCGGCGCTT
>DPMO01000300.1 GCA_003541445.1 Clostridiales bacterium
GGCGCCACCCTGTACTGCACGAACGAACCCTGCGCCATCTGCACGAAACTGCTCATAAACGCGGGGATACGGGAGGTCGTCTTCGAGAGCCCCTACCCTGACGAGCTGGCTCTGGAGCTCCGTCGTGGAGCCGGTCTCAAGTGGCGGGTCCTGGCCTCTGACGGAAGGTAGCGGGGCGGCTCGCCGGCCCTTGTGCCGCGGTGACGTCCGTTGTATGACCCCCGCCGCCGTGAGCTCCGCCGCGGTGAGACCCATCGCGGCCGCCGGGAGGTCCGCACCGCCCGCGCCTGCCTCATGTGCCATTTGCCGTCTGTGTTGGGCCTGTTTGACACCAGGGGTGGGGAGGTTGTAGGATTGTCCGGAGCGAAAAAAGTCGCTCGGTTTCTGTTCGCCTTCTGAACGATCTTCTCGGTAGGAGGACTTTCAGTGCCCCTGCCCTTGGTCGCCTGTCTTGTGGCCTTCGCCACCACGTACCTCCTCACCCCGCTGGTGAGGAGGCTCGCGGTCAGGGTCGGAGCGGTGACGAGGCCCGCCGCCCGGAGCGTTCACACCACACCCACGCCCCACCTCGGCGGCCTCGCCATCTACGTCTCTTTCGCTGTCACCCTCCTTCTCATCGGTGAGCTGCCCCGCTCCGAGACCGTCCGCATCCTGGCCTGCGGCCTCTTGGCCCTCGGACTCGGGACCCTCGACGACTTCCGCGACCTCTCGCCCCGGACCAAGCTGCTCGGCCAGGTCCTGGTCGCCAGCCTCCTGGTGGGGCTCGGTGTGCGCATCCACTTCATAACCAACCCCTTCGGCGACCTCATCTACCTCGGGAGCTGGAGCTATCCGCTCAGCGTCCTCTGGGTCGTCGCCGTCATGAACGTCGTGAACCTGGCCGACGGCCTCGACGGCCTGGCCGCCGGCATCTGCGCCATCGCCGCCATCGCCGCCCTCTTCGCCTCGGCGAGGGTCGGCCTCCTCCCCGAAGTCACCATCCTGGCCGCCGCCCTGGCCGGGAGCACCGTCGGCTTCCTGCCCCATAACTTCAACCCGGCCAAGATATTCATGGGTGACGCCGGGGCCATGTTCCTCGGTTTCACCCTCGCGGCCATCTCCATCCACGGCGCCCTCAAGCAGACCACCGCGGTGGCCCTCCTCGTGCCCATCGTCGCCTTGGGCCTGCCCATCACCGACACGGCCCTGGCCATCTACCGGCGCCTCAGGGCCGGGCGCTCCGTCGGCCAGGCCGACAGGGGGCACCTTCACCACCGGCTCCTCGACCTCGGTCTGACGCAGAGACAGGCCGTCCTCGTCATGTGGGGGGTGACCGCCTGGCTCGGCCTCAGCGCGGTCCTCCTCTCCGAGGTGAGCGGGGGACTCGGCTTCGTCCTGGTGATGAGCCTCGGCCTGATTGGGCTCCTGGCCTTCGTCGGCGCTGTCGGCGCCGGGAGCCTGCCGCGGGAGCAGGGGAAGAACCTGCCCGAATGACCGGTCGAGGTTCCCGGACCGCCGGGCTGCTCCCGCCCGGCCCACCCCCTGACACCGGGCGGCCCCTCTCGGTGATGACCGTCTTCGGAACGAGGCCCGAAGCCATCAAGATGGCTCCCGTGGTCCACGCCCTCCGGGCCGACCCCGCCTCCTTCCGGGTGGTCGTCACCGTGACGGCCCAGCACCGGGAAATGCTCGACCAGGTCCTGGACCACTTCGGCATCGTCCCGGACCATGACCTCGACGTGATGACCCCCCGCCAGACCCTCACCCGCGTCACCACGGCCGTCCTCGAAGGCCTCCAGGCGGTGCTGGCGGAGGACCGGCCCGACATCCTTCTGGTGCACGGGGACGCCACGACGTCCATGGCCGCCGCTCTGGCCGCCTTCTACGCCCGGGTCCCTGTCGGTCATGTCGAGGCCGGTCTCAGGACCTATGACAAGTACTCCCCGTGGCCGGAAGAGATGAACAGGCGCATCGCCGGCGCCCTGACCGACCTCCACTTCGCCCCCACGGTCAGGGCAAGGGACAACCTGCTCAGGGAAGGCGTCTCAGCCGACCGCATCCACGTGACGGGAAACACCGCCGTCGACGCCCTTCTCTGGACGGTCAGGCGCGGGCACCGCTTCGAGGACCCCGTCCTCGAGGAGGAGGTCGGCCGGACAGGCGTCCGCCTCGTCCTCGTGGAGTGCCACCGCCGCGAGAACTGGGGTGAGCCCATGCGACGCATCTACCGGGCCCTCCGGCGCTTCGCGACCGAGGAGCCGGGGGTGAGGCTCCTCGTGTCGGCCCACCTCAACCCGGAAGCCGGTGAGGTCGCCCGGGAGATGCTGTCAGGCCTCGACAGCGTGGTCCTCTTCCGGCCCCTTCCCTATCCCGACTGGGTCAACCTCATGGCCCGGTGCCACCTCATATTCACCGACTCGGGCGGCCTGCAGGAGGAGGCGCCGTCCCTGGGCCGTCCTGTCGTCCTCGCCAGGGAGAACACGGAGAGGCCCGAGGCGGTGGAGGCCGGGACCGTGGTGGTGGTGGGCACGGAGGAAGAGAACATCCTCGAGACCCTGAGGCGCCTCATGCGCGACGAGGCCTTCTACCGCCGTATGGCCGGCGCCAGGAACCCCTTCGGCGACGGCCGGGCCGCCCGCCGCATCGCCTCGGCGCTCCTTTACCACTTCGGGCGGGCCTCCTCGCCGCCGGACGAGTTCAGGGCCCCGCCTGCCGGGGCATGCTAAGGACAGCCGCACGCTGGCCGGAGGGGCCGCTGTTGGGAGCAGACAAGAGATGAAGCTGATGATAAGGGGCGGGCGTCCGCTGTCCGGCCGGGTCAAGGTCCACGGGGCCAAGAACGCCGTCCTTCCCATCATCGCCGCCTCGATTCTCACCGAGGGTGACACGGTCATCACCG
>DPMO01000155.1:0-12165 GCA_003541445.1 Clostridiales bacterium
GCCGGGGCCGCGGGCGGTGCCGGCGGAGGCACAGCGGCTGGCGGCACGTCAGGGTTCATCCAGGCTGTGGCCTACTCGGTCTATCTCTTCATCGGTTTCGAGTGGGTCACGCCTCTGGCCGAGGAGACGGCCGACATCAGGGTCCTGCCGCGGGCCATGCCCATCGCCGTGGCCCTCCTGGCCTTGAGCTACGCCCTCTGGACCACGGTGATGGTCACCTTCGTCCCCCTGGCGGAGCTGGCCGGAAGCGCGACCCCGCACCTTCTCTTCGCCGAGGCCCTGGCCGGCCCGACCGGCCTCCTCATCGTGGGGGTCGTGTCGGCCCTGGCCACCTTCACCTCGTTCAACGCCGGGATGATGGGCAACTCCCGCCTCGTGTACGGGATGGCCCGGGAGGGGGTCCTGCCCCGGGCCCTGTCCAGGATACACCTGACCTACTTCACCCCCTGGGCGGCCCTGTCGTTCATGTTCGCCGTCGAACTCGTCCTGGCTCTGGTGCTGGCGGTGACCGGGGCCTTCACCATCGCCATCCTCATGGCGGCCATCATCGAGTGTGTCATCTACTGTCTCGTGGCCTTGGTCGTTCTGAAGCTTCGCCGGACCCGCCCCGAGGCGGAGCGGCCCTACCGGGCGCCGGGGGGCCTCACGGCCCCGGTGCTGACGGCCGTGGTCTTCGGCCTGCTGGCCCTGGCCGTGCTCCTGCCGCCCTCGCCGGTCCTGGTCGGGCCCATGTTCCTCCTGGCCCTTGGCCTGGCCTACGCCTACGCCCGCTTCGCCCTGCCCTGGATGAGGGAGGCGGCGGGGAGGAGGAAGTAGGCGGCGCAGGAGTCGCCCGTCTCCCGGGCAAACCTATGAGGGACACGGGAGGCGGGGGTCTTTGGGCCGCAGTGAGCGCTGGGTCGAGCTCAAGGTGACGGTCTCGGCCGAGTCGGCCGACGCCGTGGCCGAGCGGCTTGTCGGGCTGGGCGCCGGCGGGTGCGCCGTGAAGGAGGAAGAGGACGGTCGGGTCCGGACTCTCACGGCCTACTTCCCTGCCGACGACCGGGCCGGGGAAAGGCTCAAGGACCTCCGGGCCTTCCTCGAGCGGCTGCCGGACTGGGGCCTCGACCCCGGACCGGGGGACATGACCGCCCGTCCGGTGGAGGAAGCCGAGTGGCGCGACCAGTGGAAGGCCTATTTCCGCCCCCGGCGGGTCGGCCGCCGCTTCGTCGTCCATCCGCCCTGGGAGAAGCCCGGGGCCGACCTTCTCCGCCCTGTCCCCGGCCGGACCGCGGCCGGACCCGTCGTGACGCTGGAGATAGACCCCACCCGGGCCTTCGGAACAGGCACCCATCCGACCACGGTGGGGGCCCTCGAACTCCTGGAGAGGGCGGCCGGGATGCTCCGGGAAGCGGGCCGCGGCCAGGAGCCGGACAGCCTGGAGGCCCTCGACCTCGGCACGGGCAGCGGCATCCTGGCCATCGCCGCCGCCCGCGTCGGCTTCTCCCGGGTGACGGCTGTGGACTGCGACCCGGCGGCCGTCGAGGCCGCCCGGGAGAACGTGCGGCGCAACGGTGTCGACGCTGTGGTCGAAGTGGTCGAGGGAGACGCTCTGGCCGTGGCCGGGCGGCTCGCGGCGGACGGCGCCCCGCGCCGTGTCCACCTGGTCCTGGCCAACATCACCACGGACACGGCCGCCGCTCTGGCCGCCCCGGTGGCGAGCCTTCTGGCGGAGGGAGGGTTCTTCGTCTGCTCGGGGGTCTCCAGCGGCGAGGGCGCCCGGCGGGTTCTCGGTCTCGCCCGCCGGGCGGGGCTTGTCGAGGTGGAGCGCCGTGCGGCCGAGGGCTGGACGTCCTTTCTCTTCCGGAAGGGTCGGTCTGCCGAGAGCCGGCGGACCCCCTCGGCGGAGACCCACGGGTCGCCCACCCGCGAGGGTGCCCGTGAGCCGGCGGTCGAGACCTGCCCACCGCCCGCCACCCGCGCCTGCCCGCCCGCAGGTGCGGGCGCCCCGACCACACCGCCGGGGAGACGCCGCAGGCGCCCCACGGCCCTTTTCCACACCCTGGGCTGCAAGGCCAACCTCTACGATACGGCGGTGATGATGGAGGCCCTCCGGGCGGCCGGCTGGCGGGTCATCGCTCCTGACCAGGAGAGAGCCCTCGCGGGGGACGTGGACCTCGTCGTCGTCAACTCCTGCGCGGTGACCGCCAGGGCCGAGGCCAAAACGCGCCAGCTCACCCGGAAGCTCAGGCGCGAGCACCCGGGGGCCGTGGTGGCCCTGGTCGGCTGCTACCCGCAGGTGGACCGCGAGGGCGCCGCCCGGAGGACGGGGGCCGACCTGATCCTGGGGACGGAGGAGCGGGCCCGCCTGCCCGAGCTGGCGGCCGAGAGGGTGGGCGGCCGGGTCGGGAGGGCCGGCCAGGATGAGGCCGGCGTCTGCCCGGCGGCCGCAGCCCGAGAGACGAGGGCTCCGGAGCCCCGGGTCGCCGGGGTCGCCCCCGGGGCCTTCGCCGGTGAACGCACGCGGGCCACGGTGAAGGTCCAGGACGGTTGCGAGCAGTTCTGCACCTACTGCATCATCCCCTACGCCCGGGGCCCGAGCCGAAGCCGCCCGGCCGAAGAGGTCCTCCGGGAGGTCGGCGAGCTTGTCGCGGCCGGGTTCAAGGAGGTGGTCCTGACTGGCATCCACCTCGGGGCCTGGGGGCTCGACCAGAAGGGCCCCGAAGGCGGGTCCCGGCTGGCCGACCTCGTGCGCCGGGTCGCCTCCGTGCCCGGCCTGGCTCGGGTGAGGCTCAGCTCCATCGAGCCCCTGGAGGTGACCGACGAGCTCATAGAGCTCATGGCCACCGACCCGCGGGTCTGCCGGCACCTCCACGTGCCCCTGCAGAGCGGGTCTGACGCCGTCCTGGAGAAGATGAACCGCCACTACACGGCAGAGCAGTACCTGGCCATGGTCGAGCGCGTCCGGGCCAGGGTGCCCGAGGTGGGTCTGACCACCGACGTCATGGTCGGCTTCCCGGGAGAGACGGATGACGACTTCGAGGCCACGCTGGACGTGGTCAGGAGGGCCCGCTTCTCGCGCCTCCACGTCTTCCGCTTCTCGCGGCGCCCGGGCACCCCGGCCGCCGACATGCCCGGTCAGGTTGCCCCGGCGGTCAAGAAGGCCAGGAGCGCCAGGCTCATCAGGCTGGGCCGGCGCCTGGCCCGGGAGTTCCACGAGAGCCTGCTGGGGATGGTCTTAGAGGTCTTGGTCGAGCATGTGGGTCCCGAGGCGGGAGAGAGTGCCCATGGGCGGGCGGGCCGGGGGCGGGCTCGCCTGGAGCAGGTTCTTTGTGCCGAGGGCTTGACCGACAACTACGTTCGGGTGTCCTTCCCGTCCGGCGGTGCCGAACCGAACGACCTCGTCCCGGTTCTCCTGGAGCGGGCCGAAAGCGAAGGGGTCGTGGGCCGGAGGAAGTAGTTCCAGGCCCTCCGCCCGAGGGCCCTGCGGACAGGGAAACCCGCCTCCTCTATCTCGGGTCTCCCGATCTGTTCACTTCTCCATCCCACCCGGCGGTCAGGCGGGTGGCCGGTCGAGGTAGGAAGAGAAGAACTCGCGAAGGTCGACGCCGGCGGTCAGGCAGGCCTCCCGGACGAAGTCCTCACCCCGGACGGTGTGCCCGGCGTGGCGGGCGGTGAACTCCCCGAGAATCCTGGCCATCAGCGGGTCGCCGACCTTCTCTCGGAGCTCCGCCAGCATCAGGGCCCCCCGCCGGCGGGCCAGGGCGTCCATCTCCGGATGGGCGGTGCTCACCTCTCGCATCGGCCTCGGGTCGGAGGCGCCGGCCACCGCCTCGGCGTAGCGCCGGAGGCGGTCGCGGTAGGCCTCCCGACCCAGCTCGGCCTCGATGAACACCAGGCGGGCGAACTCGGCGAAGGCCTCGCTCATCCAAGGCTCACCCATCATGTCCGAGAGGACCCCCGAACCGTACCAGAGGTGTCCCATCTCGTGGGCCAGAAAGGCAGTCACCTCCGTGGCCCTGTCGGGGTCGCGCAGGCCGGATGACAGGGGCCGGGGGGCCACGATGAGGTTCGGCCGGGAGTACCCGCCCCAGTTGGACCGCGGCGGGACGGCCACGGCAAGGCGGGGGGGCCTGCGCGAGCCGGGTCCGCCCGCGGAGCGGGCGTCGATGTTGCGAGTCACGGTGTCGAGCGGGCCGAACCACTTCTCCAGTACGGGCAGCACCCGCGCGCTCGCCTCCAGGAAGGCCTCGGCGATATCGTAGTCGTCGAGATGTAGGTACGCGGGGAGTCGGCGTGCCCCGCCGCGGAAATCTGGGCCTCTGTCACCGAGAGTCGGAACTCGAAGGGTTCCAGGCCAGGCGAGAACAGGGGATACCAGAGATTGTAGAAGGCCAGCTCGCAGTTTTCCGGAGAGAGCCAGGCCCGCGGGAAGCGGCCCCGGGAGGAGAAGCGCAGGACCCCGTTGATGCCGGTCTTCCTGCCCGTGCCGGCCGGGCCCCGCCCGTCGGGAGGCTCCAGCCGGAGCAGGGCCTCTTCCCGGGACAGCTGGCCGGGAGCCTCGAGGGTGAGGTTGGGGCTGAGAAGGAAGCGCACCGGGCCGGCGAGGAACTCACATCCTGCGTCAAACGGGGAGATGGACAAGAATGCGGTTCGCCCTCGGCTTTCTCAGGCTCGTCGGCAAGTTGGTGCTGGCCCTCGTCGCTCTCGTGCTCATCGTGGCCGCCGTGTTCGCCGTCAGATACCGGGTCTGGGACCCCGACCCCCTGGACCACCTCTACGCCGGCGCCGACGGGGTGCTCGTCCTGGGCCACAGGGGCGCACCGGAGGTGGCCCCCGAGAACACCATCCCCTCATTCCTGGCCGCCCTGGCGCTGGGAGCCGACGGGGTGGAACTCGATGTCGTCATGACGGCAGACGGTGAGCTCGTGGTCATCCACGACTTCGAGGTCGACCGGGTGACCGACGGCACGGGTGACGTCCGGGAGATGAGCCTCGAAGAGGTCAAGGCCCTCGACGCCGGGAGCTGGTTCTCCGAGGCCCACGCCGGCACCCGCATTCCGACCCTGGGCGAGGTCTTCGACGCCCTGCCTCCGGACGTGCCGGTGAACATCGAGATCAAGAGCGTCTCCCTCGGAACCGACGGCATCGAGAAGGTCCTGGCCGCTTTCGTGGCCGAGCGCGACCTCTACGACCGCATCGTGGTCTCTTCCTTCAACCCCATCACCCTCTGGCGGGTCAAGCGGGCCGACGCGGACATCCCGACGGCCCTGCTCTACGCTCCCGACCTGCCCACCTACCTGGCCGAAGGCTGGGGCATCCCCATCGTCCTGCCCGACGCCCTGCACCCAGAGAAGAGCATGGTCGACGCCGCCTACGTGGAGGAGACCCACAGGCGCGGCCAGCGGGTGAACGTCTGGACGGTGAACGACCCCGCCGAGATGGAGCGGCTCATCGAACTCGGTGTGGACGGTATCATCACCGACCGCCCGGACCTCCTGAGGGATGTTCTGGCCGAGACAGGTGGGAAGTAGGGTCAGGCGGACCAGTGCCGGCCGGGGCCGCGACCGGCGCTCGGACGGCCCGAGTCCAGCCCGGGGTTGTGTGCCCGAGTCGGAGGCCGTTTCGACCGGCAGGAACCGCTGCGGTTTCGTGAGAAGTCTGAAACTACGGCGGTGTTCCGCATCACGCAGCAGGGCCCGGCGCGGCTGTCCTCGGCCGCAGGCTGAGGGGGAGGCATGTGGACAACCTGTCGGTCAACAACCTGTCGGTGAAGAACTACAAGCCATTGACCGAGCTGGTTCTTGAGGAGTTGAGGAAGGCAATCTTCGAGGGCCGCCTCGAACCGGGAGAGCGGCTGCGTCAGCAGGAGCTGGCCAGGATGCTCGGGGTGAGCCGGACCCCGGTGCGTGAGGCCCTCCAGAAGCTCGAGAACGAAGGCCTTGTGGCCAACCACTCCCGCAAGGGGTTCGTCGTGAGGCGCTTCCGCCTGGAGGACATCCGGGAGACTCTCGTGGTTCGCCGTCTGCTCGAGCCCAAGGCCGTCGAGCTGGCCGTGCCGAACATCACCGAGGCCGACCTCGAAGAGGCCGAGAGAATCCAGAGGACCATGGAAAGACTCGCCGAGGAAGGACCGTACGACGAGCTCCCGGCCCTGAACAGGGAGTTCCACCACCTCATCTTCAAGGCCTGCGGCAACGAGAGACTCTTCAACCTCATCAAGTCCCTCTGGGATTCGTATCCCCGTTGCGGCTTCTCCGTCTTCAAGGCCCATTCGGGCCGGTCGTTCGAGGAGCACCGGGCCATCCTGAAGGCCATCCGCGAGCGCAACGCCGAACTGGCCGCCGAGCTGAGCGCCGAGCACCTCGAGAACTCGGTGCAGGCCCTCATCGAGCACTTCTCCACGCTTACCGACGAGGAGCAGGCCTGACGAGCCGATCGGGCCCTGCCGCGACGGACGGTCAAGTGGGTGCACCGGCGGTGGGGGTGTCGGCGGCCGGGGTCTCGGCCTCCGCCCGC
The DNA here is from genome assembly GCA_003541445.1 of Clostridiales bacterium. Taxonomy (GTDB): domain Bacteria; phylum Bacillota; class Sulfobacillia; order UBA995; family UBA9673; genus UBA9673. Next base: position 6,499 of record DPMO01000155.1, read on the forward strand.
CGCCTGCGCGAGCGCGCGGCCGCCACTGCGGCCAGGACGAGGAGCAGGACGCCCACCGCGAAGGCCGCAAGGCCGGCGACCTGGAAGGCCTCGAGCACGCGGCCTGCGAGTTCCCGAACGAGGTCGTCCAGGTGGAGGGCCTCGACCGCAGGAGGGACCTCCTCCAACTCCAGCCCGGTCAGGAAGTTCAGGGCGAGGGTCCGGAGCGGGAGGGTCCCGACGGCCGTCGTCAGACCGCTGAGGACAAGGGTCGCCCCGAGCCACCTGGCGCCTCCGGGGAACCCGCCCGCGAGCGGGAAGCAGGCCAGGGCCAGCAGGAGGAGAACGGCGGCCAGGAGGGCGAGGGCGGGGTCGACGAGGGTCATGCCTCTGGCGACCTCCGGAGGAAGGTCCAGCGCGTCCGGTGGCAGGTAGTCGGCCAGGAGCACCGTGTCGGGCAGTTCCTCCTCGAGGGCCCGCTCGAGCATGCGGACCCCGTAGGGACTGCCGCCCGCCTCTTCGTACGCGGCGACGAAAGCGGCCTTGAACTCCGTGAGGGCCACGGAGGCCTGGAGCTCTGTGTCCTGTCCCCGCAGGAAGCGGACGGTGTCGTGAAGGATTCCTTCGACCTGCCCCTGGAGCCATTCAGGACGGAGAGCCTCCCTGAGGGCGGTCTCGAGCCGGGCCCTCTCGGAGGAGGGGGCCTGCTCCAGGAAGTCAGGCGGGAGCGTCCCCATGATGACGTCGGGAAGCTTCTGGTAGACCTCGAGGTCACGCAGAGCGCCGGCGTAGAAATCAGGGTCGAGCAGGGTCAGACGCAGGGCCGGACCCGTCTGGAGTACGGTCAGTCCCAGGTACAGCATGACCGCGATGAGGAGCAACGTGATGACCTTCAGGGCTTTCACGTGCGTGTCACCCTCTTCTGTCTGTGAGGCTGAGGGCGGCTTCGGTCAAGCTGGGAGCCCGTCTCACCATCTTACGACCTTTATTCACCGGTGGGAACGGGCATCTCCTCCTGGCGCGGCCGAACTCCCGAAGAAGGGGCCAAAGGCGGAAGGCCCGGTTCCCGGAGGGCCCGCCCGTGGTGCAGCGGTCGTAGGTAGGGGCCCTGCCGGGCCCCCTAGAAGAAGTCGGCGAGGTGGGGCGGCCGGGACCCGTAAAGGGCCTCCAGGAAGGCCACGGCTTCGGGCGGCGAGGCCTTGAGACGTCCGGTGAGGTGGGCCGTCCGCGCGGGGATGTAGCCTGAGACGATCTGGGCCAGGCTCCTGATGTCGGTCTCGACCCGCATGCCGCCGGAAGCCTCATTGGGAGCATCGGCGGTGCCCGCTGGCGCCCGGTCGGGCTGTGGGCGCCTCACGTGGGTCCTGCCGCCCGCCGCCTCGAGCACCCACTCGCCGTGGTTCCACGTACGGGTTAGGTATGGAGGGCAGCGCCGGGCCGGCGCGCCTACTCCTTCAGGTGTTTCTCGAACCACTCCACGATGCTCTTCAGCCGGTGGACGCGGTGCCAAGGGCGGCCGCCGCGCGACAGGCCGTGGCTCTCGCCGGGGTACCGGATGAACTCGGTTTCCACCCCGAGCTTCTTGAGGGCGATGAAGAGCTGCTCTCCCTGCTCGATGAGGCAGCGGTGGTCCTCCTCGCTGTGGATGACGAGGGTCGGGGTCTTGATGTTGCCGGCGTAGGTGATGGGCGACTGTCTGATGAGGTTCTCCCAGTCCTCCCACGGCGTCCCGTGCCAGATGTCGTCCCACCGGTAGCCCGTGTCGCTGGTCCCGAAGAAGCTGTGGCAGTTGTTCACGGCCCTCATCGAGCAGGCCGCCTTGAAGCGGTCGGTGTGTCCGATGATCCACGAGGTCATGTACCCGCCGTAGCTGCCCCCGGCCACCCCGAGGCGCTCGGGGTCTATCCAGTCGAAGCGCTCGAGGGCCGCGTCCACTCCGGCCATGATGTCGGCGTAGTCGTTGACGCCCCACTCCTCGCGGATGCCGGCGCAGAACTCCTCTCCGTAGCCCTGGCTCCCGCGGGGGTTGGTGAAGATGACGCCCATGCCGGCGGCGGCGAGGAGCTGGAACTCGAAGAAGAAGGTCCCGGTGTACATGGCCATCGGTCCGCCGTGGATCTGGAGGACGGTCGGGTACTTCTTCCCCGGCTCGAAGCCGACGGGTCTGATGACCCAACCGTCGACGGGAGGCCCGCCGGGCGCGGAGAAGGTGAACCTCTCCGGCAGGCTCACGTGACAGGCCTGGAGCAGGTCCGAGTTGGCCCGGGTCATCGCGCGGAGGGTGATGACCCGAGGCGCCTCCAGGCCCGCGGGGGCCTCCGGCCACCTGTCGGGGGGCGTATCGTCGGGGAGCCGGCCGGTATAGATGTCGCTCGGGTTCCCAGGGGTGGCGACGGCGAAGGCGAACGCCCGGGCGGCCCTGTCGGCCGACCAGTTGAAGACGACGCGGTCGCCGCTTGTCAGCTGCCGCACCTTGCCGGTGTCGGCCTCGACGGCGTGGAGATGGGTCGTGCCGTGGTCGCTGGCGAGCAGGAACAGGGTCTTGCCGTCCGGGGACCACACGGGCCCACGGTCGGCGCCGGCGACGCGCATGTCGGTTATGGACTGGTCGCCGAAGGACCGGCCGAACGCGCGGGTGAGGCACCGCGGCTCACCTCGAGCCGACCCGTCCTCACCCACCTCCACGACCCAGAGCTTCGTGTCGGTGTACCAGGAGAGCTCCAGCTCGTGGCCGAGGAAGGCCAGGCGGCGGCCGTCGGGAGACCAGGACGGCGAGCCGAAGGGTCCGGTGCGGCCGGTCAGACGCCTGGGCTCGGCCCGCGGGCCGTCCGCGTCCTTGGGCACGTCGAAGACCCAGATGTCCCGGTGGCGCTGCATGTCCGGGTCCTCGTCCCGGCAGGCGCTGACGGCGATGAGGCGTCCGTCGGGGGAGAAGGCCGGGGCGTCATGGTCGAAGTCCCCGGACGTCACCTGGACGGGCCTGACGGCCGGCCCCTTCTCGGGCGGCCCGGCCAGCGCGGCCTCCACGTCGATGACGAAGACCTGGCTGCGGCGGTCATGGAGGTACCCGGTGCCGTCAAGCCGGTAGAAGGCCCGCGTGATGCGCCTCACGTCCTCGTTGTGCTTCTTGAAGAGGGCCTCGAGGTCGTCCCCGGCACCGTCCGATGAGCCTGTGCTCTTCCCGCCGGTGTCCTCCTCGTCGAGCCACTCGGGGCCCTCAGGCTTGACCAGGGCCGTGAAGGCGATGTGGCGGCTGTCCGGACCCCACACGAAGCCGGTGACCCCGCCCTTGATGGCCGTGACAGGTCGGGCCTCTCCGCCCGAGGTGGGAGCCACCCATATCTGCGGGCCGGCCTTCTTCTTCGTCTCCTCATCCTCGGCTTCCCGATCCTTTGTCCCGGCGTCCCGGCTGGAGAGGAAGGCGAGGTAGCGGCCATCAGGCGACCAGCGGGGATGGTTGTCGGAGGCGAGCCCGCTGGTGAAGGGGACGCCGGAGCCCTCGAAGGAGGCGACCATGATCATCGAGCGCTGCCGGTTGGCTTTGGCGTCGAAGACCGTGCGCACGTAGGCCACCCGGGTCCCGTCGGGCGCCACCTGGGGGTCGCCGACCAGCTCGAACCTCATGAAGTCCATCGGGACGAAAGGCCTCTTGCCGTTCTCGTGGGTCAAATCGAGACGCTCCTTCCTAGCCTTGGTTGCTGTGTTGCTGTTGGCTCTCGGCGGCGGGGACTCTAGGCCCGGCGCCTGAGGCGGTTCATGGCGTCGCGGATCGGGAGCCCCAGGCGCCGGAGAACGGCGCCTGAGGCGTAGAGAGCGCGGACCGTGGGGTCCGTGAACTCGTAGTCGTACCGGACGTAGTCGCCCTTCAGGCGGCCCTGCTCACGGAGGGTCTTCTCGATGGGCGTGCCGGCGAAGACCTGGAGCCTGTTCCAGGGTTGGGCGACCCTTTTCCTGACCTCGGCCCAGCTCCCGAAGACCTCCTTGAGGAATTCGAGGTTGGCCCCGAGTTCGTCCATCGTCGTGTCAGGGTCGAACATGATCATCCCGACCGTGACCTCGAGGCCGAGCTCCTCGAGGGTCGTCAGGGCCCGGCGGTTGTCCTCGACGGTGACCTTCTTGTTGTAGAGGTCGAGCTGTCTCTGGACGACGGATTCGATGCCCAGGAACACCTTACGGAGCCCGGCCTCCTTGAGAAGGCGGAAAAGGTCCCGGTCCACGTCTGTCACCCGGCACTCGAACGAGAAGGGGACCTTCAGGCGGCGGCGGACGAACTCCCGGGCGAGCTCCTCGGCCGCCTCGCGCCCCCGTCGGCCGGGGCCGATGAAGTTGTCGTCCCAGAACCGGATGCGTTCGATTCCGTGGTCACGCATGAGCATCTCGACCTCGTCGGCGACGTTGGCGGCGCTCCTCACACGCCAGGCGGAGCCGGGCAGGGCGGCGTAGAAGGCGCGGACGTCGCAGAACGAGCAGTCCCCGTAGCACCCGCGGCTCCTGAGGACCGAGGCCGTTCCCCGAGGGCGGGAGGTGAACTCCGGGAGGGTGTCACGGGCCGGGAAGGGCAGTTCGTCGAGGTCGGCGACCAGCGGGCGCGGTGTCGGCCCGGCGGCGGCCGCGGCCCGGTCTCCGTCTGGACCTTCGCCCGGGCGTCCGCGCACGGCTTCCGCGTCGACCAGGCCCGGGAGTCCCCGCCAGTCGTCACCGGCGTCGAGGGCCCGGAGGAGGTCGGTGAAGGTCACCTCGCCTTCCCCGACGACGACGGAGTCGAACCCTGCGAAGTCCCGGCAGAGCTCCCGGTAGAGGAAGGTCGGGGGGTGGCCGCCGATGGTGATGTGCCCGCTGAACCCGAGGTGGCGGAGCTCGGCGATGAGGGCCATGGCCGACGGGATGAGTTCCTGGAAGATGACTGACACGCCGATGAGACCCGCTTCGCGGCCCTCCGTCCCCGGACCCGCAGGGATCAGGTCCAGGACCCGTCTGGCGGCGGCCGCCGGGGGGAGGCGACGGGGTGTCGCGTCGAGGACGGTCACCTCATGTCCCTCGGACCGGGCTACGGCGGCGAGATATCCCAGGCCGAGGTGTTCCTCCTCATCCTCCGGGCGTATCCCGGTGTGGGCGGGGTTCACGAGGACGACGCGCACGAGGAAGCCTCCCTGCGGCCGCCGGACGCCGCGGTGCGGCGGCTGGGGTCTCTGATGGGTAATGCGACAGCCGGGCGGAGAACCCTTCCTCGGCGCCGCCGGACGGCACGAGACGGTGGCCGACGAACTGCGGGCTGTGGCGCGGCTTGAGCCGGAAGTGCGGGGGCGCAGCCCCTGACCGGATGGGCCCCAGGGGCGGCCCCTCACCCCTCGAACAGTGCCGCCTCCGCTCCCAGGCCCGGGGCGTATGGGTTCTTTGCTCCTCCCCGTAACCACCGCCCGGTGAACTCGTCATACAAGGATGGGGAGTGGGGTGTGCAGAAGGCGCCGAGAGGGAGGTGGAGGGCCGGCATGACCGCCGAGGCGGACCCCGACCTCGACAGGATCTACGCCGCCAACGTGGGCCCCGTCCGCAACTACCTCTACCGGCTCAGCGGCAGCCGCGAGCTGGCCGAAGACCTCGTGCAGGAGGTCTTTTACCGGGCCATGCTCCAGTTCCTGGCCGGGGTCAGGGTGCGCTACATCTCGGCCTGGCTCTACCGCATCGCCC
>DPMO01000155.1:12358-13838 GCA_003541445.1 Clostridiales bacterium
TGTCGGTCTTCCGGAGGTGGAAGTCTTGCGACGGGAGACCTGCGACTCCATCAACGCCGCCCTCCGGACTCTGACCGAGAACCAGCGCACGGCCCTCATCCTGCGCGACATCGAGGGTCTTTCCTACGAGGAGATAGCCGAGGTCATGGTGGTGAGCGTGGGCGCGGTGAAGAGCTGTCTTCACCGCGCACGCAGGAGCTTCATCAGGGCCTACGAGCTCATCGAGGGCCCGGAGGGCGAAGGGAAGGTGTCGAGGCGGAATGTCCGAGATGACCTGCGCCGTGGTCGAGGACCTTCTCGACCTCTACCTTGACGGTGAGACCGGCGAGGAGACCACGGGCCTGATAGCCGAGCACGTCCGAAGGTGTGCGAAGTGTCGGACCCTCGTCGAGGAGCGCGGGCGGGCCAGGGCGGAGCTCGTTCGGCGGGCCGGACTGGGCCGCCGGGAGCCGGGTGCCGGGACCGGGGACGCGTTCACCACACCCGACGCCCGGCTCGTCGCCCGGGCCAGGGCCCGCCTGCGGAAAACCAGGCTGAGGATTGCGGCGCTCATCCTCACGGTCGCGGCTGTGGCCTGGGCGGCCGCCTGGCTTCTGACGACGCCCGCGCCTCCAGGGCTCTACCTGGCCCGATGCCACAGCTCACAGCTCGTCCTCACCGGGAACCCCGGCGAAGGTCTCACCATCCCGTTCCTCTGGGTGCCCTCGTACCCGGGTGAACCCCTGCCGGAGCTCTCCGTAGTGATGGTGATGGTCGACCGCGGAGAGCCGCTGTGGCTGAGGGTCTACGGCGTCTCGACCGAGGACGGGTGGCTCGGGCTTCCCCGCTACCGGCGGGGGAAGATAGTCGCTTTCCGTGGACGGGGCATCTTCACCGACCACGGCGACGGCTCGAGCACCTTCATGCCTGAAGAGGGCCCCCTGCCCCCCCTCTGGGATGACGAGGGCCGGCCCTACGTGACCAGGCGGGCGGTGCTCATCGCGGTTCTCGGCCCGACCGGTCGGACTGTGGCCGAGACGGAAGACCTCGACCTGTCCTTCATCCAGATGAACGTGCCGGCGACCGGGAACCGCTATCTGAGGGTCGGCTACGGGTCCGGGCCGTCCTTCCACCTTTGGAAGGAGAAGGGCGTGGAGGTGGAGCTCGTGGATGTCATCCTGCCTTCCGGCTTCTACCCTCTCCAGGCCTCTGCCGAGGTGTACGGTGAGTACGAGCCGCTCGAAGTGCCCCTCGTCCTGCCGGAGCATCTGGTGGTCGCGGGCCCGTCGCGTGAGGGCCTCGGGCCGTACGTCTACGTCGCACCCCTCTTTCTGGTCCGGGCCGAGGGGGAGATGCATTACGTCCAGCAGGGCCGCTTTTCCACCCTGGTCGAGTCGACGCACCTCCCTCTCAAGGAGGTCTACGACTTTGGAGGGCCTTGATGCACACCCAGCCCCGCGGGAGGTGCGGCGAAGATGCCCGAGATGACCTGCGCCGTGGT
>DPMO01000079.1 GCA_003541445.1 Clostridiales bacterium
CCTCCCGGGCCAGATAGGCGCTTGTCGCGTGCGGGATGGCGTAGTGGACGTGAAGGATGTCCAGTTCCGCGTACCGGGCCACCTCGACCATCTTGTTCGCCAGGGCCAGGAGGTACGGCGGGTGCTTGAAGAGAGGATAGGACGGGGTCTCCACCTCGTGGAAGAAGACGTTCTCCTGGAAGCGCGGGAGCCGGAAGGGGACGTCGTAGGTTATGAAGTGGACGACGTGCCCCCGCCGGGCGAGCTGGCGTCCGAGCTCCGTCGCGACGACCCCGCTCCCGCCGTAGGATGGGTAACATGTGATGCCGATACGCAAGGAGGCTCGCTCCCCCCTCCGGTTCCCTAGAGTTCCCTGACAAGGTCCTGCAGCCTGAGGAGCCCCTCCCAGCGGAAGCCCTCGGCCCGCTCGACCCCGGCGAGGCTCCCGTACCACCTGTCACGCAGTTCGACCCACTCGAGATAACCGCGGTTCAGGGGTGTCGGCTCCCCCGCCGGCGAGAACTGCGAGGCGTAGGCCTCGAGGGCCTGCCGTTTCAGGTCGTAGACCCTGGAGATGTCGACGACGAAGCCCGGCGCCGCCGTCGAGTTGACGAGATAGTACACGAGCCTGGCCACGCGGTGGGCCTCACCCGCCGCCCGGTAGCGGACGAGCCCGGCGTTGAAGACCCCCTCGCGGACCAGACGCGCGGCGGCGCCGTGGTCCGGGTGCCGGTCCTCACCCCAAGGGGCCAGGACGACCCGCGGCCGCCACCTCCTGACCGCCTCGGCCACGACACGGACCCTGTCCGGGGTCGGCTCCAGGGCCCGGTCCGCGAGTCCCAGGGTCTCCCGGGACCCGAGGCCCAGGATCCGCGCGGCCAGGGCCGCCTCACGGGCCCGCTCGGCCGGTGTGCCGTTCGACGCCAGCTCACCCTGTGTCAGGTCGCACACGACCACGTCGTAGCCCAGGCGCGAGTGAAGGGCCAGGGTCCCCCCGGCCCCTATCTCCACGTCGTCCGGGTGCGGCGAGAAAGCCAGGATGTCAGCCACACGCCCGCCCCCCTCGCCCGGTCCAGCCTGGTATTTGGGAGCGTGGTCCGGGATTCCTCCCGACGGCGCCCGGGCGGACGGGCCGGCCTGGACGGACCGCGTCGCCGCACCGTTGACGGGAACACGCGTTCGTGTTAGCCTTTTGTGGGACGCCTGCGGGCGGCCCGTACCTGACCGAGGTGGTGAGCCTGTGGACCGTGCCGCCGCCCCCCGCTCCGACGGCGGTCTCGCCGCCGCCCTTGACGACATCAGGCGCTCTGAACGGGCATCGTGCGTGACGGCGTGGGTGACCCTGCCGGAGCGGCCGGGCGAGTACGCCGACTTCCCCTCGTGGCTCGACCCGAGAATCGTGGAGGTCCTGCGGGCCCGCGGCATCGAGCGCCTCTACCGCCACCAGGCCGAAGCCCTCGAGGCCGTCCGGGACGGCAGGGACGTCGTCGTCGTCACCCCCACGGCGTCGGGCAAGACCCTCTGCTACAACCTTCCCGTCCTCCAGGCGACGGTCTCGGACCCGGCGACGCGGTCCCTTTACCTCTTCCCGACGAAGGCGCTGGCCCAGGACCAGATGGACGAGGTCCACGACTTCGTCACCGCCCTCGGCCTCGACCTGAAGACGTTCACCTACGACGGGGACACCCCGCCGGCGGCCAGGCGGGCCGTCCGTGCGGCGGGCCACATCGTCGTCACAAATCCCGACATGCTCCACACGGGTATCCTCCCCCACCACACCAAGTGGGTGAAGCTCTTCGAGAACCTCTCCTACGTGGTCATAGACGAGATTCACAACTACCGGGGAGTCTTCGGCAGCCACGTCGCCAACGTCATCCGGCGCCTTCACCGCATCGCGGAGTTCTACGGGTCCCGCCCGGTCTTCATCTGCTGTTCGGCCACCATCGCCAACCCCCTCGAGCTCGCCTCGACCCTCACCGGACGGAAGATGGTCCTCGTCGACAAGAACGGCGCCCCCTCCGGACCCAGGCACTTCATCTTCTACAACCCTCCGGTCGTGAACCGGGAGCTGGGGATAAGGCGCAGCGCCGTGCTCGAGGCGAGCCGCCTGGCCCAGACCTTCCTGCGCCGCGGGGTCCCGACCATCGTCTTCGCCCGAAGCCGCGTGACCACCGAGGTCCTCCTGTCCTACATCAAGGAGGCCCTCGGAGAGCCGGCGGGCCGCGAGCCGGAGGGGCGGCCGTCCCGGGTCAGAGGGTACAGGGGAGGATACCTTCCCTCCCAGAGGCGGGAGATCGAGCGCGGCCTCCGCGACGGCAGTGTCCAGGGCGTCGTCAGCACCAACGCCCTCGAACTGGGGATAGACATAGGCACCCTGGAGGCGGCCGTGATCACCGGCTACCCCGGGACGGTCGCCAGCACCTGGCAGCAGGCGGGACGGGTCGGGCGGCGCACCGGGGAGTCGGCGGCCTGCCTCGTCGCCACCTCCGCACCGCTCGACCAGTTCATCGTCACGAACCCCGAGTACTTCCTCGGCAAGAGCCCCGAGCACGGCCTCATCGACCCGGACAACCCTCAGATCCGGAGCCTGCACCTCAAATGCGCGGCGTTCGAACTGCCCTTCGTGGACGGCGAGCACTTCGGCGACGAAGAGAGGACCCCGACCTCGCGGCTCCTCGGCCGGCTCGAGGCGGCCGGCTTCGTGCGCCACGTGGGAGGCCGCTGGCACTGGTCGGCCGACGCCTTCCCGGCCGAGAGCGTCAGCCTCCGGTCGGCCGACGCCGACAACTTCGTCATCATCGACACCACCGACCCCCAGCCCCGGGTCATCGGCGAGGTCGACCGCTTCTCGGCCCCCATGCTCATCCACGAGGGAGCCATATACCTCCACGAGGGACGCCAATACCACGTGGACCGGCTCGACTGGGAGGAGCAGAAGGCCTACTGCCATGAGGTCGACAGCGACTACTACACCGACGCCAACCTCGCCGTCGAGGTGAAGGTCCTCTCCGTCGAGCTCGGCCCCGGCGGGCCGCCCGAAGACGCCCGACGCGTCCCGGGCCCGGCCCGGACCCGGACGGCCGAGGGAGGCCTGCCCCGCTATCTCGGCGAGGTGAGCGTCACCGCCGTCCCCACCATCTACAAGAAGATAAAGTTCCACACCCACGAGAACATCGGCTGGGGACGCGTGAACCTGCCCGAGCAGACCCTGCACACCGAGGCGGTGTGGTTCACCCTCCCGCCCGACGTGACCTCGGGGCTCGCCTCCGAAGAGGTGCAGGCCGGCCTCGTCGGCCTCGGGACCCTCATGGCCAACGTGGCCCCTCTCTTCCTCATGTGCGACTCCCGTGACATCCGGGCCTTCACCGAGGTCCGCTCCCCGTTCACCCGCCTCCCGACGGTCTATCTCTACGACCGCTATCCGGGGGGCATAGGCCTCGCCCGCCGCCTCTACGGCCTCAGCGCGGAGGTCTTCCGGGCCGCCGTCCGTCTGGTCGAGGCCTGCGCCTGCTCTGAAGGGTGCCCTTCCTGTGTCGGTCCGGCGGCCGAGGTCGGCCCTGCGAAGCAGGCCACGGCCCGCTTCCTGGAGGCCGCCCTGCGGGAGGACCGGACCCCGTGAACCGGCCCCTTCCCTCTCCGGGCGCCCCGGCAGACGGGGCCGGAGCGCGCGACCCGGCCGCGGCCGGCACCGTCCCTTCCCTTCAGGAGGTCCTGCCCGGCCGGCGGCTCGAGACACCTGCAGGGTCCTGCTACCATGTCCGGTGGGAGCACCCCCTCTGCTTCCGGTACGGTGCGGCCCCCCTTCTGGAGGCCCTGGCCGTGTCCGGACGCACCCTGGCCGTCCTCGGCCGGGACGAGTCCCTCGAGGAGGTGACCCTCGCCCGGGCCTGCTTCATAGACACCGAGACCACGGGCCTGGCCGGCGGGACCGGGACCTACGTGTTCCTGGTGGGGGTGGGATGGTTCGAAGGCGACCTCTTCGTCGTCGACCAGTACTTCATGGAGGACTACGACCGGGAGCCCGCCCTCATCGCCGCCCTCGAGGAGAACCTCCGAAGGTTCGAGGCGGTGGTGAGCTTCAACGGCAAGGCGTTCGACCTGCCCCTCCTTGAGACGAGGTTCATCCTTGCCCGGCGGCCTCCGCCCCTCCGGGCGCAGCCCCACCTCGACCTCCTCGCCGCGGCGAGGAGACTGTGGGGGCTGAGGCTTGAGAGCTGTTCGCTCCAGACCCTCGAGCGGGCGGTGCTGGGGGAGACGAGAGCCGGGGACATCCCCGGCCGCCTCGTTCCCCAGCACTACTTCCGCTACCTCAGAAACCGCGACCCCCGCGTGCTGAAGCCGGTCTTCGAGCACAACCGTCGGGACGTCCTCTCCCTCCTCTCGCTGGCCTGTCGGGCCGCACGCCGCTTCGAGTCCTTCCTCGAGGACCCGCCGGGCGAGGACGGGGTCCACCCCCTCGACCTCTACAGTCTGGCCCGCCTCTACCGGGCCCACGGTCTCGGAGAAGCGGCCGTCCGATGCTACCGGGCCTGCCTTGACTCCCTTCCGTCCGGCCCCCTGGCCGACCGGGCCGGCCTGGAGTGCGTCAGGCTCCTCCGCCGCCTGGGCCGGGCCCCCGAAGCCGCGGCCCTCTCCCGGGAGCTCGCCGACGCCCGCCCGCCGCGCCTCTGGGCACTGGTCGAGCTCGCCAAGGACCTCGAACACCGCCTGAAGGACTATAGAGGAGCCCTCGAGGTGGTCGACCGCGCCGTCGGCCTTGCGGAGGGCCTCCGCCTGCCGGAGACCGGCGTCACGCTTGAGGCTCTCGCCCACCGCCGCGACCGCCTCCAGCGCAGGCTCCGCCGGGCCGAGAGAAGGGCGCTCAGGCCCGACCCGGCTCTTCCGGAAAGCGGGCCCGCCTTCTCCCCCTGAGCCGGTCATACCCCCCTGCGCCGGCGAATACATTCAACCGACCATACCTGCCCCCGGGGAGGGGTTCGCCTTGTACTTCGTCACCGTCAGCCGACGGGCCAGGCAGGCCATCCGCATCTTCGTCCTCCTCGTCTGCGCCCTGGCCATCGCCCGGCTCGGCGTCGCCGTCACGACCGGAGAGCTGCCCGTGATGGGACGCCTCGAGCCCATCAGGAAGGTGCCCGGGGTGGAGGACAAGGTCGCCCTCACCTTCGACGTCAGTTGGGGTGAGCTCACCCTGCCGAAGGTCCTGGCCGTCCTCGAGGAGTACGACGTCAAGTGCACGTTCTTCCTCTCCGGGCCCTGGGCCGCGAGTCATCCGGACCTTGTGGCCGAGATCGTCACGGACGGCCACGAGATAGCCAGCCACGGTCACCGTCATGTGAACCTCTCCAGCCTCAAGGAGGAGGAGATCAGGCAGAACCTCGAGCAGGCCGCCGAAGCCATCGAGGCCGCGTCAGGGCGAAAGCCGAACCTCCTCCGCCCTCCCAACGGGGACTACAACGACCTGGTCATAAGGACGGCCGAGTCGATGGGCTACAAGGTCATCCACTGGGGCCTCGACTCCCACGACTGGATGAATCCCGGGGTGAACTACATCGTCAAGCGGGTCCTGGAGAAGACCAAGCCCGGTGATGTCGTTCTCATGCACGCCAGCGACACGTGCAGGCAGACCGACCAGGCCCTGCCGGCGGTCATCGAAGGGCTGGTGAGCCAGGGGTTCGTCCTCGTCACCGTGAGCGAGCTCCTCGAGAGCGGCTCCGAGGACGGTTAGCCTTCCCCCCCTAACTCAGGGTGCGGCGGCCCCGCCGCACCCCTCTTCTTCTTCGGGCACGGCCGCCGGCTTCCCGCTCCGGGCCTTTCGGACCGCACCGGGACCCGGCGACCGTCTCCGGTCCGCCGCATCCCTGCGACCGTGTGTCCTTCTACCCGATGCCGTGGGCGGCCAGGAACCGGAACAGGCGCAGGAAGAACCTCAGGAAGGCGCGTTCGGGGGTCCACAGCGGCACATCGCCGGCCGCCAGCAGGTTCACGGCCTGAACGGTCTCGTCCCCCATCACGCCCTCGGCCACACCCACTACCTGGCCCTTCCTCACGGGGGCACGGAGGGGTCGCGCCAGGTCGACCTCGAGCTCAAGGTCCTCGGACATGCCCGCCGGACAGACGACCCAGAGGTCCTGCTCGGGGACAAGGGCGACCTTCCCGACGAGGCCTCCCGTCACCGGGGCGGTCGCCAGCGGGCGCCGCGCCCTGGCCAGGCACACCGTCTCGTAGTTGCGGAAGCCCCACTCGAGAAGGACCTCCGTGTCGCGGTAGCGGTCGGCCGAACGGAGGACCACGGAGATGAGGCGGCGCCCGTCCCGGGTCGCCGAAGCCACAAGGCACTTGCCGGCCTGGTCGGTCGTCCCCGTCTTGACCCCCTCGGCCCCGGTGAAGGTCCACAGGAGGCTGTTCGTGTTCCGCAGTCTCATCTCCGCCTCGCTGCCGTCGACGTACAGGCTGGCCTGGCGCGTCCGGACGATGGCCTCGAAGGCCGGGATGGTCAGGGCGTAGCGGGCGATGACGGCGAGGTCGTAGGCTGTCGTGTAGTGGGAGGGGGCGTGCAGGCCGCTCGAGTTCTGGAAGTGGGTCCCGCAGGCGCCGAGTTCAGCCGCCCGCCTGTTCATCATCTCGACGAAGGCCCTCTCCGAGCCGGCGATGTGTTCCGCCGCGGCGACACACCCGTTGTTCGCCGACCGGAGCAGGATGCCCCACAAGAGTTCGCCCAGGGTGAGCACCTGGCCCTCCCTCAGGGGCATGGAGGAGCCCGGCGTCCAGGCCGCGTTCCGGCTGACCTTCACCCTCTCGGACAGCCGGGCGTTCTCGAGGATGACGACGGCGGTGAGGATCTTCGTCGTGCTGGCGGGTGGACGCCGCCGGTAGGCGTTCTTGGCGAAGAGGACGCACCCCGTCCGCCAGTCCATCAAGACGGCGGCGTCGGCCGTGACCGAAGGCGGGTCCGGGACGCCGGAGCCGGCGCCGCGGCCACCTCGCACCGAGGCCGAGCCGGCGTCAGGCGGCCGCACGGAGGCCGGGATTCCGACCGCCCCCCCGACTCCGGCGGAAAGCACCGCCCAGAAGATGACGGCGCTGAGGGCGACGGCGGTTCCCCTCAGGGCACGTCTGCCGAGCCTCGGGACGGACGCCACACACGTTCCTCCCGCGGGGGAGCCGCACCCCGTGCCGCCGGGCTCCCCCGGCTACTCTCCCCCGGTGGGAGTCTCTTCCCCGCCAGGGGCCGCCCCCGGGGCCTCCCCGGCCTTGAAGACCAGGGTGCGCGGAGCGTCCCGGGTGCCGGCAGGCCCGAGGTCTTCACCCTCGAGGCTGACCCTCACGAGGTGAGGACGGCCCAGCCGGACGGTCAGTTCCTTCCCAGCCGACCATCGGCCGGTGCTTCCAGCCTCGAGGGTCTTCTCCAGGACGACCTGGCCGTCGACGGTCACCCTGACCCAGCACCTGTCCAGGACCTCGAGCCCCAGGGTGAACGGGGCACCATATACTACGTAGCGCGCCTCGTCCGCAGACTCGCTGACGAGCGCCCATCTCATCTGACCCGGGACCGTGCCTGACCCGGCCGTGTCCGCGTCCTCTCCGCCGGCTTCCGGTTCGGCCGACCCCGCGTCGTCGTCTCCGCCGGCGTCCGGTTCGGCCGACCCCGCGCCGTCTCCGCCGGCGCCCGGCTCGGCCGGAGCCTCGCCCACCCCCGGGAGCGCGCCGGTCTCATCGTCCCCTTCGGCCGGTCCTGCGGGCTCGGCCCAGAGGTACCAGAACCCGACCGCTCCCACGAGCACGGTCAGGACGAGCACGGAGACCCAGAACCGCCCGAGACCGCGGCGCCCTGCCCTGCGGGCCCGGGCCGTGACCCGCCCGGAGAAACCGGCCGGAGCCGAGAGAAGCCCCGGAGCCTGAGGTCGCGGGCCGGCCGCCCTTCGCCGGTGCCGCCGGGCCCCTCGGCCCCGCGGGGAGGTCTCTTCTTCCGGGGAGACTTCCCCCTGCGAGACGGCTTCGGGGGGGGGCCCCTCCTTCCACGTCCGGTACTCCCGGACGAGCTCCCACCCGTCGAGGCCGAGGAAGTTGGCGTAGGAACGGAGGAAGCCCTTTAGGTAGACCGCGCCGGGGATGCGCGACTCGTCCCCCGCCTCGAGGGCCTCGAGATACTTCCGTCTTATCTTCGTCTCAGCCTGGACCTCCTCCAGGCTGAGGCCGAGCTCCTCGCGCCTGGCCCTGAGACGTCGGCCGATGTCCTTCATGGCCCCGGACTCCCTCCGCATCCCGAGGAGCGGTCCCCATCACGGATAGATTCTATGGAGCAGACGCGGGAACGGTATGGTCTCCCGCACATGGTCCACCTTCGCCACCCAGGCCAGGGTCCTCTCGAGACCGAGTCCGAAGCCCGAGTGCGGCACCGAGCCGTAGCGGCGGAGGTCGACGTACCACCGGTAGGCCTCGGCGGGGAGGTCGTGCTCGGCTATCCTCTTCTCCAGCGTCTCCAGGTCGTCGATGCGCTGGCCGCCGCCGATGATCTCCCCGTAGCCCTCCGGCGCCAGCAGGTCTGCGGACAGGCACGTCTCCGGGCGGTCGGGGTCGGGCTTCATGTAGAAGGCCTTGACCGCCGACGGATAGTGGTGCACGAAGACCGGGAGGTCGAACTCCTCGGAGATGGCCGTCTCGTGGGGGGCCCCGAAGTCCTCGCCCCACTCCATCGGGACGCCCTTCCGGTTGACCAGTTCGACGGCCTCGTCGTAGGTGATGCGGGGGAACGGGGGCTTCACCCTCTCCAGGGCGGACGTGTCGCGCTTGAGCGTCTTGAAGTCGTCGGCCCGCCTCTCGAGGAGCCTCCTCACGGCATAGGTCACCATCTCTTCCTGCAGGCGCATGCTCTCCTCGAGGTCGACGAAGGCCATCTCCGGCTCGAGCATCCAGAACTCTATGAGGTGGCGGCGGGTCTTGGACTTCTCGGCCCGGAAGGTCGGCCCGAAGCAGTAGGTCCGCCCCAGAGCGAGGGCGGCCGCCTCCTGGTAGAGCTGCCCGCTCTGGCTGAGGTAGGCCCGCTCACCGAAGTAGTCGGTCTGGAAGAGGGTCGTCGTGCCCTCGCAGGCCGCCGGCGTCAGGATGGGCGAATCGACGAGGACGAAGCCCCGGTCGTCGAGGAAGTCCCTCAAGGCCCGGACGAGCTCGGCCCTGAGCCGGAGGAGGCTCTGCTGCCGAGGGGTCCTGATCCAGAGGTGCCGGTGGTCCATGAGGAACTCGACCCCATGCTCCTTCAGGGTGATGGGGTAATCGGACGACCGGGAGACGATCTCGAGTCCGGTCACGGCGATCTCGTAGCCCCCCGGCGCACGCGAGTCCCTGCGGACCTTCCCGTCCATCCGCACGGCCGTCTCGAGGGTCAGCGTCCTGGCCGTCTCAAGGACCTCGTCGGGAGCCTCGCCTGCGGCGGCGACCCCCTGGACGAAGCCGGTGCCGTCCCGCAGGATGATGAACTGGATCTTCCCGCTGGAGCGGTGGTTGTAGACCCACCCGCGGAGACTGACGGCCTCCCCGACGTGAGTGCCGAGTTCGGAAACAGTGACGGTCGGCAGCCGAGACGAACTCACAGGCCCATCACCCTTCTTCCATCTTCCCCCACGGCGGGACCGCTGAAACGGGCCGGCTCCGGAAGGACCCTGCGCCGCGTCAGCCGGGGGGATTTGCGGCTAATTCTCACCGGACCTGCGGAAAACCTTCCTGAAAGCCGGCCCTGCCGGTGGCGAGCCGGCGGCCCGACGGCCGCCGGCTCCGCCCGCCCCGACACCTGGGTGCGGCTCAGAAGCCTCTTTCTCTACGGCCCCCCTTCACCGGACTGGGCC
>DPMO01000287.1 GCA_003541445.1 Clostridiales bacterium
GAGCTGATGCCGTCCAGGTCGAGCCCCAGGCCGAGGTGGTCCGGTCCCACGAGCTCGACGACGTGGTCTATGTGACGCAGGACGTCGTCCAGCGTGGCCGCACCCTGCCCTTCGGCCCGCAGGAAGGCGGGGGCGAGGTTCAGTCCCATCACGCCGCCCCCGGCGGCGAGGGCCCGTATCTGCTCGTCGGTGAGGTTCCGGGGGTGGTCCGAGACCGCCCTGGCGTTGGAATGGGTCGCCGCCACGGGCCCCTCCGCCACGGCGAGGACGTCCCAGAAACCGGCCTCGGACAGGTGCGAGACGTCGATCAGCATCCCCAGTCGGGTCATCTCCCTCACGACCTCGACCCCGAAGCTGGTGAGCCCGCCGCCGGTCCTGGCGTCGGCCACCCCGTCGGCGATGGCGTTCCGGTGGTTCCAGGTGAGGGTGATGGAGCGGACTCCCAGCCGGTGAAGGACCGAGACCATGGCCAGGTTGCCCTGGAGAGCGTCCCCTCCCTCCACGGTGAGTATCCCGGCCACCCGGCCCTCCTCGTGACACCGGCGCACCCCTTCCGCTCCGGTGACGGGGACCAGGAGACCGCACGATGCGTCGGCTTCGCGGTAGAACCTGTCGATGAGTTCGGCGGCCCGTTCGAGCCCGCGGTGAGCGGAATGGTCGGGAGATATCCAGCAGGCGAAGAACTGCCCGGAGACACCGGCCTCCCGGAGCCGGGGGAGGTCGACATGAGTCCCGGGAAGGCGTGAGGCCAGGCGTTCGTCAGGCGACAGCTTCGTCAGAGTGTCGCAGTGGGCGTCGACGACCGGCACCCGCCGGTGGAGCTCGAGAGCTTCTTCGAGCGCGACGGAGCTCAATCCGGGCCTCCCCCGCTCCCGGCTCGGAAGGCCTCCAGGTTGGGCGGAGCCTTCGCCCCGAACCTCTTCCTTATGGCCCTCTCCACGCTGGCGTGGTCCAGGACCCCGGTCTCGGAGACCAGCACCCCGAGGGCGTACATGTTCATGGAGCGGCGGAAACCCAGCCTCGAAGCCGTCCGGACGATGGGCAGGCGCCGGACCCGGTGGTCCGGACCGAGCCCGGCGAGCTCCCTGACGCCGTCCTCGTCCAGGATGACCGTCGCCTCCGGAGCCAGCAGGGGAAGGCTCCGGTCCAGAGCCGTCTGGGTCAGGGCGAGCAGGACCCCGGCCGCTCTCACGCGCGGGAAGGCGATCTCCCCGTCGCTCAGGACGACCTCGGAGCGGGCGAGGCTGCCTCTGGCCGCCGACCCCAGGACCCACTGCGACTGCACGGCTCGGAGTCCCTGGAGGACGGCGCCTTCGGCTAGGACCACACCCGCCAGGACCATCCCCTGGCCCCCTTCTCCGGCCAGGAGGACCTCATGACGTCCCCGCACGGCCCCTGTGGCGCCGGCCGCACTCTCCATCGTCTCACCGGGCATCGGGGTCACGCTCCTCTCCCGTCATGGCCCGGGCGGCCTTCTGGATCTCCGCGTAGCGGGCCTCGAAGGAAGGCCTGGACGCCTTCACCAGGCACCCGGTCCGAAGCCCGGGCTCTTCCTTCAGGCTCCGCCACATCTCCGGGGGCCCGCCCCGCCGGTTCAGCCGCCCGAAGTAGGTCGGGCACGGCGTCATCACCTCCACCAGGGAGAAGCCTTCCCCGGCCAGTGCCTCGGTGATGAGCTTCTCCATCTGCCTGTAGTGGCACACCGTCGTCCGTGCCACGTAGTTGGCTCCGGCGGCCCTGGCCAGCTCGCAGAGGTCGAACGCCTCCTCCGCGTGCCCGTAGGGAGAGGTGCTCGTCCGGCTGCCGGCGGGCGTGGTCGCCGAGAACTGGCCCCCGGTCATGCCGTAGTTGTGGTTGTTGGCCACCACGGCGGTTATCCCCACGTTGCGGCGCGCGGCGTGGATGAAATGGTTCCCCCCGATGGTGGCGCAGTCCCCGTCACCCATGAGGGCCACCACGGTCAGGTCCGGGCGGTAGGCCTTGATTCCCGTCGCCAGGGCCAGGGCCCGTCCGTGCGTGCCGTGGACGGCGTTGGTGGTCACGTAGTCGTCCGCCTTCCCCCAGCAGCCGATCCCCGTGACGACGACCGTCTTCCGCGGGTCGAGGTCGAGGGCAGCGAAAGCTGCGAGCAGGGCCTTCAGGATGTTCCCGTTGCCGCAGCCCGGGCACCACATGTGGGGCATGGCCTTCTCGTTGAGGTAGTCTAGATAGGTGCGGCTCACCGCCCGCCCTCCTTCCAGCCGAGAGCCTGTGCCGCCGGTCTCGGGCGCCGGGCGACCTCCCGCACGGTCTCCCATATCTGCTCGGGGGTGATGATTTCACCGTCGGAGCGGAGCGCGGCGGCGACCGGTACCCGGCCGGCCGCGACCCTCTCGACCTCCAGGAGCAGCTGGCCCGTGTTCATCTCGGCCACGACCACCGCTCCGTGGTCCGCGAGGAGGGCCGAGAGCTCCTTCTCGGGGAACGGCCACAGGCACCTGGGGCGGAACAGGGTCATGGGGTGGTCAGGGTGGTCGAGCATGACTTGCCGGGCCGAGCGGGCGCTCGAGCCGAAGGCCACGAGGAGGACCGGCTCGCCGGGCCTGCACCCTCGGCCCGTCTCCGCTGAACGCACCACCTCGGGTCCCGGCAGGAAGTCGAGAGCAAAGCGGCTCTTCGCCACGAGACGGGAGATGACCGAGGCCGCCGTGGCGGCGTCATTGGCGGAGACGCCCATCTCGTCATGCATCGAGCTCGTGGCGTGGAAGACATAGGGGCCGCCGAAGGCCGCCAAGGGAGGAACCCCGTCCGGGCCGGGGCGGTAGGGGCGGTACTCGGCGGCGGGTCCCGTGGGCGCCGGTCTCTCCACGAGCTCGAGAGACCCGGGCTCGGGCAGGGTGACCCCCTCCCTCATGCGGCCGATGATTTCGTCACTGAGGAGGAACACGGGCGTCCTCAGTCTCTCGGCGGCGTTGAAGGCGGCCACGGTCAGGCTGAAGCACTCCTGGACGCTCCACGGGGCGAGGGCCACGGCCGGGTGGTCGCCGTGCGTGCCCCAACGGGCCTGCATGACGTCGGCCTGGGCCGGCTTTGTCGCCAGGCCCGTGCTGGGTCCGCTCCGCATGACGTTCACGACCACACACGGGACCTCGAGCATGACGGCCAGGCCGATGTTCTCCTGCATCAGGGAGAAACCCGGTCCGCTCGTCGCGGTGAAGGCCTTCGCCCCGGCCAGCGAGGCGCCGATGACAGCGCCTATGCTGGCTATCTCGTCTTCCATCTGGAGGTACACCCCGCCCACGGCGGGCAGGCGTCTGGAGGCCAGCTCCGCTATCTCCGACGATGGAGTGATGGGGTAGCCGGCGTAGAAACGCGCGCCGGCGGCGAGGGCCCCCTCGACGACGGCCTCGTTCCCCTGCATGAAGACGACAGGGCTCATGCCCCCGCTCCGCCCTCCTCCTCGTAGGGCCAGCCGGGCAAGGTCCTCCTGATGGGCTTGTCCCGCCGGAGACCGAGAGCGTACTGGCCGACCATGATCTCCAGGATCTCGCGCGACCCCTCGTAGATGACGGCTCCCTTGGAGTTGCGGAGGAACCTCTCCACGGGGTACTCGTTGCAGTACCCGTAGGCCCCGTGGATCTGGACCGCGTCGGAAGCCGCTCTGAACGATGCCTCTGTGGCCGCCCACTTGGCCAGGGCGGTCTCCCGGGTGTTGCGCTCTCCGCGGTTCTTCAGCCATCCGGCCCGGTAGACCAGGAGCCGGCAGGCCTCGCAGTCGCGCACCATGTGGGCGATCATCCTCTGCACCAGCTGGTGCTCTGCCAGGGGCACACCGAAGGTCCGGCGCTCGTTGGCGTACTTCACACTCGCGTCGATACAGGCCTGGATCAGTCCTACCGCCCCGGCGGCCACGGTGAACCGGCCGTTGTCAAGGCACGACATGGCGATCTTGAACCCTTCCCCTTCCTCACCGAGCAGGTTGGCCGCCGGCACCCGGCAGTCCTCGAGCACCAGCGAGCCGGTGTTCCCCGCCCGCACGCCCAGCTTCCCGTGGATGCTGCTCGAGGAGAAGCCCTTGAAACCGCGCTCGACGATGAAGGCCGAGATTCCCCGGTGTCGCTTGGACTTGTCCGTGTAGGCGAAGACGAGGAAGGTGTCGGCCACGTCGGCAAGGGATATCCAGGTCTTCTCACCGTTCAGGACATACTCGTCTCCGTCCCTGACGGCGGTCGCCTCGAGGGCGGCCACGTCACTGCCCGCGTTGGGCTCGGTCAGGCCGAAAGCCCCGATGCGGCGCCCTTGAGCCAGGTCGGGGAGATAGCGCTTCCGCTGGTCCTCTGTCCCCCACTGCAGGATGCCGAGACTGCACAGCCCGATGTGGACCGACAGGACGACCCGCAGGGAGGTGTCCACCCTCTCGAGCTCCTCCGAAGCGACAGCCAGGCTGATGTAGTCCAGGCCTCCGCCGCCGTACTTCTCGGGGAGGCACATTCCCAGAAGACCCAGCTCACCCATCCGGTCGAGGAGACGCCGGTCGAAGAAGCCCTTCTCGTCGTTCTCACGGATGTGCGGGGCCACTTCCTTCTCGGCGAACTCGCGGGCGATACGCTGGACCATGCGGTGCTCTTCAGACAGGGCGAAGTCCACGACGAACCCTCCTCCGATTTGATGGCGACGGCCGGGAAGGGGCCGGCCAGTGCGGTTTTCTTCGGTGAAGGCACAAAACCTGCCCGGCCGGGTCTCGACCCCGAAGCGAAAACGACCGTCCCGGGCGTCAGGGCGACGCCCCCGACGGTCGCCTCGGGCGGGAAGGGTCGCTGTGGCCCAGGCGGCTACCTTGGCTCTATGGTCAGCTTTATGGCCGTGCGCCGCTCCCCGTTGATCTCCACGTCGGTGAAGGCGGGGATGCAGATGATGTCCATGCCGCCGGGCGCGACGAAGCCGCGGGCGATGGCCACGGCCTTGATGGCCTGGTTCAGCGCCCCGGCCCCAATCGCCTGGATTTCAGCCGCTCCCTTTTCCCGCAGGACCCCGGCGAGGGCCCCGGCTACCGCGTTGGGCTTGGACTTGGACGAGACCTTGAGAACTTCCATCGCCGCTCCTCCCTAGTCACAGCCACCGTTGCTCTTGCGTTGTCATGGGGCCGCAACGCAGGCGAATCGATTCTGTCTCCATGTGTCGCATTCCTGTGAGTAGCCGCAATATTTTTGAACTTCAAGCGGCAGGGAAGGCCGAAGGATAGGCCTGACAGGGCGGAAGGTGCCGGCTCAGTCCGCCACGCGGACCGGTTCGACCGAGCGCGCCAGACCCGTCGCCTCGTCGATGTCGAAGAGTGCGCCGCAGAGCTCGGTCGGGCCGGAGGCCACCTCGAACTTCGAAGGGAGCTGGGTCAGGAAACGCTCGATGACGATCTTTTTCTTGATGCCGATGACCGAGTCGCGGGGTCCGGTCATGCCGAGGTCGGTCATGAAAGCGGTGCCTCCGGGGAGCACCCTGGCGTCGGCGGTCTGCACGTGGGTATGGGTCCCGAAGACGGCGCTGACGCGCCCGTCCAGGAAGTGCGCGAGGGCGATCTTCTCCGATGTCGCCTCGGCGTGAAAATCGACGAGAACCACGCGGGCCCCATCGCCTATGGCCTCGAGGACCCGCTCCGCGGTCCTGAACGGACAGTCGAGGTCCGTGGTGAAGAACACACGCCCACCCAGGTTCATGACCGCCACGGGCACTCCGGACCGGGACCTGTGCACAGCCCAGCCTCTCCCGGGTGCACCTTCGGGGTAGTTGGCCGGGCGGATGACGCGTGCCTCCTCCTCCAGGAACGCGTAGGCCTCCTTCTTCCCCCAGGCGTGGTTGCCCATCGTGAGAAGGTCTATACCCAGCTCGAGGAGCTCGAGGCCTGTGTCCTTCGTGATTCCGATGCCTCCGGCGGCGTTCTCGGCGTTGGCAAGGATGAAGTCCGGGGCGAGACGCCGCCGGAGCTCCGGGAGATAGGCGGCGACGGCGCGCCGGCCGGGACGGCCGACGATATCGCCGATGGCGAGGATTCTCATTGGTTGTAGACCAGGACCCGGCCTTCCTCACGGAAGGCGATGAGACTGGGTTGGTGACGGGACTCCCGGAGGTCCTCCAGCATCTCTTCGATGATCTCCTCCTGCGCGGCCAGCTCGTCCGTCTCGATGTGGGGCACCTGGTCGACGACCAGGCGGTCGCCGAAGGTTTCGGCGGCACAGCTCAGGACGACGGACAGCTCGCCTTGGGTGAGAGAGTCGACATCGCGCCACATCTCGATGACGGTCACCGTTCCCTTGACTTTGACCTGGACGTCGAACAGGCGCACGGTGCGCCCTGTCAGGGCGGTGTAGGCCCTGACGGACTTCTCGAGCAGGGACCGCCACGCGGCCGACCGCTCTCCAGAGAGGCTTTCCCTGAGGAGGAAGGTGAGCCTGAGGCTGTGCGAATCGCGGCAGTAGGTGACACTGGCGACCTCGGGGTAGCGGACAAGGATCGACACGAAAAGACCGACGGAACTTCCCTGGTACGGCTGTGCCGAAACGTCTGAGGCGGTCGGAGAGGGGCGGCTCGTGCCCCTTTTGCCCACCGACGGCAGACCCCCTTCAAATGTCGAAGATTGCGCTAGCATTCTTCACCCTCCGGGCGAATCCTCCCGCTCCCGGCTCCTCCTCGCCCGGTCCGAAACCGCCGGGGGTCCGGCCCTTTCAGAGACCCACTTCGGGCCCCTCACTTCGCCGTCTCGACGGCCCTGGTCTCGCGGATCACCGTCACCCTGATCTGCCCGGGATACTCCAGCTCGCTCTCGATGCGCTTGACGATGTCCTTGGCCAGGCGGGCCGCCGTAAGGTCGTCGACCTTCTCCGGCTTGACGATGATGCGCACCTCGCGTCCGGCCTGGATGGCGTAGGCCTTGTCGACCCCCTCGAAGGAGTCGGCTATCTCCTCGAGCTTCTCGAGCCGCTTGATATAGGCCTCGAGGGTCTCACGCCTCGCCCCCGGCCTGGCGGCGGAGATCGCGTCCGCCGCCGCGACGAGGACCGCCTCCACCGAAGCCGGCTCCACGTCGCCATGGTGCGCCTCGATGGCCTGCAGCACCTCTTTGGACTCCCGGTACTTCCTGGCCAGTTCGACCCCTATCTGCGTGTGCGTCCCCTCCACCTGGTGGTCCACAGCCTTACCGATGTCGTGGATGAGCCCGGCCCGCTTGGCCACAGCCACGTTGGCCCCGAGCTCGGAGGCCATCATCCCGGCCAGGTGGGCGACCTCGAGGCTGTGACGGAGGACGTTCTGCCCGTAGCTCGACCGGAAGCGCAGGCGTCCGAGGAGCTTCACCAGTTCCGGGTGCAGCCCGGACACCCCGGCCTCGAAGGCGGCCTGTTCGCCCTCCTCGCGGATGAGGGCCTCGACCTCCTTCCTGGCCTTCTCCACCGTCTCCTCGATACGGGCGGGGTGGATGCGCCCGTCGATGATGAGCCTCTCGAGAGCCACCCGGGCGATCTCACGTCGCACCGGGTCGAAGGCCGAGAGGATGACCGCCTCCGGAGTGTCGTCGATGATGAGGTCCACGCCGGTGAGGGTCTCGAAGGCCCGGATGTTCCGCCCCTCACGCCCGATGATGCGGCCCTTCATCTCGTCGTTCGGCAGAGCGACGACCGAGACGGTCGTCTCGGCGACGTGGTCGGCGGCGCACCGCTGGATGGCGAGGGACAGGACCTCGCGGGCCCTCTTCTCACCTTCTTCCCTGGCCCGCGTCTCGATCTCACGGACCAGTGCGGCCGCGTCCCGTCGGCTCTCCTCCTCCACCCTTTTCATCAGGATGGCCTTGGCTTCCTCGCGTTCGAGTCCTGAGACGCGTTCGAGCTCGGCCAGCTGTTTGGCCTTCAGCTCGTCGACTTCGGCTTGAAGCCTCTCGATCTCCCTCTCGCGTCGGCGAAGAACCTCTTCCTTCTTCTCCAGGTTCTCGCCCTTACGGTCGAGAGCCTCCTCGCGCTGGGCCAGGCGCCTCTCTCGGGCCTGCATCTCGTTGCGACGGTCCCGGACTTCCCTTTCCGCCTCGCTCTTGAGCCGGATGGCCTCCTCCTTGGCCTCGACCCGCGCCTCTCGCTTTATCCGCTCCGCTTCACGTCTGGACTCCTCGAGGATGCGCCTGGCCGCTTCCTCGGCCGAGGCTATCTTCCCTTCGGCCACCAGACGCCGCCCCGCGTAGCCGGCAGCCACGCCGACGACCAGGGCGACGATGGCAACGACGATGGTCGTCACTATGGTCATGTTCACCTTCATCCTTCCTGATATGGAACAGGAGCCGACGGGAGTCGGCTCCTGAAAGCAGCTACGAACCGCTTGAAGCGCAGACGCCTGTTGGACGACCCCTCCGGACCAACAGCGACGGCCTCCAGCCTAGCGTGCCGGCCGTACTTTCGCCCGTTTCGGAGCCCCTATGGGCAAAGGCGCTGAACTTGCGGTCGATCTATACTCAAACGCGGTGGTAGCTGGACCTGACAAGCCTTATCCCTTGGAAAATTCTAAGCACGGACGTGCCGTATGTCAAGCGTCGGCCCCTTCAGGGTCGTCGGGGCCGTCGTCGAGCCCCTCCACGGGACCGAAGACCGCCTTCATGGCCGCCTGACACGCGGCGGCACTGAAGCCGCGCCGCCGGAGGAAATCCCACAGTCGCCGCTTGGCGCGGGCGTCCGACCCGTCCGGAGGGCCGGCGCCGGCCCTTTTCCGCGCCGCCTCGACGGCCAGGTCCGTCTCGAGCTCTGGCGTCATCCTGGCGGCCAGGACCTCGCGCACCACCTCGGCGTCGACACCGCGCTGCAGGAGCTCATGCCTCAGCAGGGCCGGACCGCTCGGACGGCAGCGCGTCCGCTGCTCGATCCAGAACTCGACGAACCTCCGGTCGTCGAGGTAGCCCAGGCGCATCATCCTGGTCACGAGGTCCGTAACGGTCTTCTCGTCGTAGCCCCGGGCCGCCAACCTGCGCCTCATCTCGCGCACCGTGCGCGGCCGACGCGCCAGGAGGTCGAGGGCGTAAGCCTCCGCCCGTCGCCTCCTTGCGGAGCCGTCGTCCGGCCCGCCCGGCGACGGCCGCTCTCCGCCCGCCGCCCTAGGCGTCGCCCTTCGCCCTCTCGACGCCGGCGGCGGCCGGTTCGGTCCTCACCCGGCCGAGCCCCAGCTTCTCCCTGACCTCGGCCTCGATCTTCGCGGCCGTCTCCGGGTTGTCCCTGAGGTAGTCGCGGACGCTGTCCCGGCCCTGGCCGAGCCTCTGGCCGCCGTAGGAGTACCAGGACCCGCTCTTCTCGAGAACGCCGACCTCCGTGGCCACGTCGAGGATGCTCGCCTCGCGGGAGATGCCCTGCCCGTAGAGGAGGTCGAACTCGGCCTGGCGGAAGGGGGGCGCGACCTTGTTCTTCACGACCTTGGCCCGGCAGCGCATGCCGACGATCTCGTTGCCGCGCTTGATGGCCTCGACGCGCCGGATCTCCAGCCTGAGGGAGGCGTAGAACTTGAGGGCCCGTCCTCCGGGGGTCACCTCCGGGTTGCCGAAGAGCACCCCGACCTTCTCCCTGATCTGGTTGATGAAGACGGCCGTCGTCTTGGACTTGGAGATGGCGCCTGTCAGTTTCCTCAGGGCCTGGGACATCAGGCGGGCCTGGAGCCCGACATGGGAGTCCCCCATCTCCCCCTCGATCTCAGCCTTCGGCACCAGCGCGGCGACGGAGTCGATGACGACGATGTCGACCGCCCCGCTCCTGACCAGCGCCTCGGCTATCTCCAGGGCCTGTTCGCCCGTGTCCGGCTGCGAGATGAGGAGGTTGTCGATGTCCACGCCGACCCTCTTGGCGTAGTGGGGGTCGAGCGCGTGCTCGGCATCGATGAAGGCGGCGATGCCTCCGAGCTTCTGGGCCTCGGCGATGAGGTGCAGAGCCACGGTCGTCTTTCCTGACGCTTCGGGGCCGTAGATTTCCACGACGCGGCCGCGCGGCACTCCTCCCACCCCGATGGCGCGGTCGAGGGCCAGTGAGCCGGTAGGGATGACCTCGAGGTCGGCGTTCGCCGACGCCTCCCCGAGCCTCATGATGGAGCCCTTTCCGAACTGCTTCTCAATCTGACTCATCGTCAGCTCGAGAGCCTTGACCTTGTCCATCACTGAACCCACCTCCTTGGTTCGGCCCGCCGACCTGGAGCGGAAAGATGGCCAGAGGTGTATAGATCGGACCGGTCGGACGCAGGACGCTGGAGAACAACACCACCCGGGACACCGTGAACTCCGGCCCCGTGTAGTTCCGCCTCTCCGCCAAAGCCGTCTTGAGCTCGGCCAGGTTCCTCGAGGACCGACAGCGCCCGAGGGTGATGTGGGCCGAGAAGCGGCGTCTCTCGCGGGGAAAACCGACCTCGGCCAGGCGCTCGTCGACCCTTCCGGCGAGGGCCTCGAGCCTCTCCCGGCCCTCGCCCACCCCGACCCAGACGACACGCGGTCGGGACAGCGAAGGGAAAGCCCCCAGGCCTGCGAGACGCACCCTGAAGGGCGCCTCACCCCCGACGGCCAGCTCCAGCGCTGAGGCCACCTCAGGCACGTCACCCGGAGGCACGTCGCCCAGGAACTTCAAGGTGAGGTGCAGGTTCTCAGGGCTGACCCACTTCACGTCAGCCCCGCTCCGGCGGAGCGCCTCGATGAGGCGGGCCGCCTCGGACCGGGAACCTTCATCGGCCTCCACCGCCACGAAACTCCGGATGCCGGCCACGGCTTGACCTCCACGATCGCTTCTACGTCCAGCGCGGTGGCGCCAGAGCTTTCGACGGCCGCAAACCCTTTCCCTCCCGCCGCCCGGTCACGCCGGCCCCGAGCTCCGGAGCTCCCACGCCCTGAGTCCGAGCCAGAGCAGGGCGAGGACTCGGTGGGCCGACCTTTCCTTCACCAGCCGGCGGTCTCCGGTGAACCGGTACTCGTGGCAGACCTCGCCGCCCGCCGCCTCGCCGCACAGGGCGATGAAGACGAGTCCCACCGGCTTGCCGGGGGTCGCGCCCCCGGGCCCGGCGATACCTGTCAGGGCGACGCCGATGTCCGTTCCGGCCCTGTCCCGGACCCCGCGGGCCATCGCCAGGGCCACCTCCCGGCTCACCGCTCCGCGCCGCCTGATGAGACCCGGGTCCACACCCAGCAGCTCCACTTTGGCGCGGTTGCTGTAGACGACGAGGCCTCGCTCGAAGTAAGCGCTCGACCCCGGGACCTCGGTGATGAGATGGCCGACCAGCCCTCCGGTGAGGGACTCCGCCACGGACAGGGTCAGCCCGTGCCGCGTGAGGACGGCCCCGCAGGCTGCGGCGATGGTGTCGTCGTCGTAGCCGAATATGTTGGCGGCCAACCTCTCCTGTATCTTCTCGACCATCCCGGCCGTGATGCGGCGGGCCTCGTCCGGGTCGGCGGCCTTGCCCGTGACTCTGAGGTGCACCTCGCCGACCGAGACCAGCGGAGCCACGGTGGGGTTCGGTGAGGAGACAAGGTCTCTCACGGCCTCCTCCACCTCGGGCTCACCCAGTCCGCACGTCTTCACCACCGTGGTGTGGAGGTAGGACCGTGAAGAGGCGCCGTCCCGGGAACCGCCGGCAAGGCGTTCGAGGTGCGGAAGGAGATGGGTGTTGACCACGCCCTCCAGCTCCGCCGGCGGACCCGGCAGGAGCACGAGGGTCTTCGGACCGTGCGGGATGATGAAGCCGGGCGCCGTCCCGACCGGGTTCGGCAGGACCAGGGCCCCCTCCGGCACCAGGCTCTGCTTGGCGACCGCCTGCGGCACCGGACGGCTGCGGTGGCCTTCGAGTCGGCAGGTGATGGCCCGGGCGACCTCGGGGTCCCGGACCAGGCGGAGACCGAGGACCTCGGCCACGACCTCCTTGGTCAGGTCGTCCTCCGTCGGACCGAGACCTCCGGTCGTTATCACCAGGTCGCTGCGGGAGAGGGCCAGCCGCAGGGCCTCGGCCAGACGGACGGCGTTGTCTCCGACGACCTGCTGGAAGTACGTGTCAACGCCCAGCCCGGCCAGTGTCCGGGCCAGAAACCGGGCATTGGTGTTCACGATCTGGCCGAGCAGGAGCTCGGTTCCCACGGAGACTATCTCTGCGATCACGACGGCGACTCTTCTTCGTCCTCCTGCGGCGCCCCTTTCTCCCCCTGGACATTGTTCCCACCAGACGCCTGAACTCGTCGCCGTCGAGTCTCTCCTTCTCCAGCAGGACGCGGCGCGCCGCCTCCAGGAGGGCCTTGTGCCTGGAGATGATCTCCCGCACCCTCGCCTCACGCTCGTTGATGATCTTGGTCATGACCTCGTGCATCTGCGAGCTGGGGACGTAGTCCTGATGGATGATGCCGAGCTCCGACATGCCGCCCGACACCAGGAGGCGCGCCAGGTCGAGCGCCTGGTCGAGATCCTGCCTCGCTCCGGTGCTCCGACTGCCGAAGAACACCTCTTCGGCCACACAGCCGGCCAGGGTCACGTCGACCTGGGCCAAGAGCTCTTCCCGCGTGTAGAGGAACCTGTCGGCCTCCGGGACCTGCCGGACGTAGCCCAAGGCCCCCCCGCGGGGCGAGATGCTGACCATCGACACCGAACCGGGCCGGACCGTCTCGGCCACCAGGGCGTGCCCCAGTTCGTGGACGGCCACACGCTCGAGTTCATCCTTCTGCGGGCGCCGGGCCACCCGCTCACCCATCATCACCTTGTCGACGGCCTCGAGGAGGTGGGCCTGGCTTATCTTCACCCGGCCCTCGCGGAAGGCGAGGATGGCCGCCTCGTTGGTCACGCTCTCCAGGTGCGAGCCTGAGAACCCGAAGGTCTGGCGGGCGATCTCATCGAGGTCCACGTCGTCGGCGAGGGGCTTCCCGGCGGTGTGGATGCGGAGGATCTCGCCCCGCTCCTCGCGGTCGGGCAGCTCCACCCTGACGACGCGGTCGAAGCGCCCAGGCCTCAGGATGGCCGGGTCGAGCAGGTCGAAGCGGTTCGTGGCCCCGATGACCAGGACGGTGACCTCGTCCTCCGAGGAGAGCCCGTCCATCTCGACGAGAAGCTGGTTTATGGTCTGGTCGTACTCCAGGTGGCCGGTGTGCTGGCCCCGCCGCCCGGCGAGGACCTCGAGCTCGTCGATGAAGATGATGGCGCTGCCGGTGCCCTCCCGCCTGGCCGCCTCACGGGCCCGGGTGAAGAGGTTGCGCACGCGCTGGGCGCCGACGCCGGCGTAGACCTCGATGAACTCGCTCCCCGAGGCCGAGAAGAACACGGACCGGGTGTGCCTGGCGGCGGCCTTGGCCATCAGGGTCTTGCCCGTCCCCGGAGGTCCGGTCAGGAGGATTCCCTTCAGAGGCCTTATGCCCAGCCTCCTGACCCGCTCGCGGTCGGTGATGAACTCCAGGGCTTCAAGGAGTTCTCTCTTGGCCGAGGCCTGGCCCCCGATGTCGTCGAAGGTCACGCCGTCGGTCCGGACCTTGTCCACGACCGTACCGGCGCGCGTCCCGCCCCCCAGGAGGCTCGAGAGGCCGCTCGACTGCAGGAGGACCAGAAGAAGGGCGCCGAGGAAGACGACAGGCATCACGTTGTAGCCCTGGACGGCAAGGAAGATGAGGAGGGCCGTCCCGGTCCCTATCGCGATCTCCCTTATCAAACCCCAGCCACCTCCCGACTCCTCTTGACTCCTCCCACAGGAGTGGTGACCTCTACCGACCGTCAGGGGCCGTCACGGGGCGGCGCCCTGAACCTAGCCCGGCCACGGCCCGACCGTGACCAAGCGGGGCGGCGAGCCGTCGAGCCCTGCGGGATGGGAGGGCCCCGAGGCTCGACGCGGGATTATCTCGTAAAGACAGGCCTGTCCCTGGTGAAGCTGAACGTAGACGTATTCCGGCCCGACGAAGACCCGTCCCCGGGTCAGTCCGGTCCCGGCGGAGACCTCCTCAAGACGGGCCGGCAGCTCGCTGAAGCGTCCCGTGGCCACAGCCTCTTGCACGTGGAAATGCAACTCATAAAAGATGTTCTGCAGCCGCTCGCTCCGGCTGTCGCTTATCTCGAGTTCGACCGCTGCGCCTTCCTGCACCGCCTCGACGGCCCGCCACAGGTCGGCCACGAACTCCTCGAGGTGAGGCACCTCTCCGGCCCTCACCCGGACCAGTAGGACGTCCTGTCGCTGTCCGACGGTGACCTCCTCCACTCCGGGCACGGCCAGCACCGCCGCCTCCAGAGGGCGGTCGAGAGCCTGTCTCTGGTAGACCCAGCGCGCCCCGAAGAGGAAGACAAGGGTGACCACCAGGGTCACCGCCACGACCGGATAGCGCACCCCCTTGAAGTTCACCAGGGCCTTCCTCCCTCGGCGGGTGTTATCGAAAGGAGCGCGACGGAACGCGCTGGCTCGTGAAGGTTGACATAATTATAGCATGTCCCCGGCCTGATGCCTCTTCCATGACCATTGAAACGGCCTGGGAATGCTGTCCGGTCGTTCCTCCGGCTACCGACCCGGCCTCTGGACCGGGCGGGCCTTGAGCCCGTAGGGTTCGGCTCCGGTGACCTCGACGAGGGTGAAATCGCCGACCGACGGGACGTCCCCCGGCCGCGAAGGCCACCGGACCCGGACGACCCCGTCTATCTCCGGCGCGTCGCCCTCCGACCGCCCGGTCACGGTGTGCAGGCCTCTCTCCTCAGGCCCGACCTCGTCGACGATGATCTTGAGCTCCCGCCCGACCAGCCGCCGCCTCCGGTCGAGAGCGACCTTCCTCTGGACCTCGACGGCCCGGGCCAGCCTCTCCCGCGTCACCTCCGCATCCGGGCGGCCGGGCAGCCCGGCGGCACGCGTCCCCGGTTCGGGGGAGAAGGCGAAAAAGCCGCAGTGGTCCAGGCGAGCCGCCTCGAGGAAATCGAGAAGGACCTCGAAGTCCTCGTCCGTCTCGCCGGGAAAACCGATCATGAAGGTGCTGCGGAGGGTGAGGTCCTCGACCTCGCTCCTGAGGTCGGAGACCAGCTTCAGAAGGAAATCCCCCGTCTCCGGCCGCCTCATGGCCCGGAGGACGCGGTCACTTGCGTGCTGCATCGGAAGGTCGAGGTAGCGGCACAGGCGCCGTCCGCCGCCAGCCGCCTGTTCGGCCAAGAGGGCGGGCAGGTCCGCCGGAAGCGTGCTCGGGCATCCGTAGAGCACCCGGAGCCACCCGATGCCGGTCTCCGCCAGGAGCCGGCGCAGGAGCCCCGTCAGCCCCACCCCGGTGCCGCGGCCGTACGAGGTCGTGTCCTGGGCGACGAGGACGAGCTCCCTCACTCCCGCCTCCTCCAGGT
Source organism: Clostridiales bacterium (assembly GCA_003541445.1). Classification (GTDB taxonomy): domain Bacteria; phylum Bacillota; class Sulfobacillia; order UBA995; family UBA9673; genus UBA9673. The sequence continues at coordinate 15,297 of DPMO01000287.1, forward strand.
CCCGGGCCTCGCGCAGGAGGTCGTCGAGAGGACGGCTCCGGTAGCGGCCCCTGAGGGACGGGATGAGGCAGAAGGCGCACCGGTGGTCACAGCCCTCGGCGATCTTGAGGTAGGCGTAGTGTCCGGGGGTCCCGAGAAGGCGGGGCGCCGGCCCGGAAGGAAGCCAGCCGGGGGGAGCCGACGGCCCTCTCACACGGGGCGCGGCGGCCCGTCCCGCTGTACGGCCTGGAGCGACGCGGCGGGAGGCGCCGTCCCGTGGTTCCGAGCCTTCGAGCACCTCCTCGAGGACCCGCACGACCTCCCCCACCTCGCCGGTTCCCAGCAGGGCGTCCACCTCGGGGGCTCTGGCCCTGACCTCGTCCGCGAAGCCCTGGGCGAGACATCCCGCCGCGACCAGAGCCCGGCAGCGCCCCTTCCGCCGCAGCCTGACGGCTTGTTCGAGATAGCGCCAGGCCTCCTCGCGCGCCGCCCTGATGAAGGCACAGGTGTTGATGACGATGGCGTCGGCCTCGTGCATGTCGCCGGTGAGGACGAACCCCGCGCGGCCGACCAGGGCCGCCATCACCTCACTGTCGACCAGGTTCTTCGGGCAGCCGAGGGTGACGATCGCGACCGTCGCCGGGCGCCGCTCCCCGGACCTGTCCCGCACGCTCATCCGGCCCGCCCTGACCTGAGGGCGAGGACCTCCTCGTAGCACCTCTCGTACTCCGGCACGACCCTCTCACTGGAGAAGAGCCGGAAGGCCCTTTCCCTTGCCCGCTGCCCGCACTCGCGCCGGAGCTCGTCGTCGAGCAGGAGTCGTCTCAGGCCGGCGGTCATCCCGTCGAGGTCACCGATGTCGTAGAGGAAGCCCCCCTCGTCCTCACCGACCACCTCGGGCAGGCCGCCGACCCTCGAGGCGACGACCGGGACCCGGGCGGCCATGGCCTCCAGGGCGGCCAGGCCGAAGCTCTCCTGGACGGACGGAAGGAGGAAGACGTCCGACGCGGCCAGAAGCCCGGCCACCTGCTCCTGGCACCCGAGGAAGACCACCCTGTCCTCGACCCCCAGGCGCGCCGCCTCCCTGCGGGCCTTGGGGACGTCCGGTCCGTCGCCGATGAGGACCAGCCGGGCCGGGAGGTCCCGGGCGGCCCCGGCGAAGACCCGGACGACCACCTCGACCCGCTTCACCGGCCGGAAGTTCGAGATGTGCGTGACGACCAGGCGGTCCGGCCCGGCCAGACACCGCCTCTCGTCACACCGGTCATGGTCCGCGTAGTCCTCGGGATCGATGAAGTTGTGGATGACCCGGATGTCCGGCCGCACCCGGAAGGCCTTGAGGGTCTCGGCGCGGAGGGCGTGCGAGACGGCCGTCACCCCGTCGCTCCGGTCGATGCTGAAGGCGATGATGTCCGAGAAGGACGGTTCGCTCCCGACGAGCGTTATGTCCGTCCCGTGCAGGGTCGTGACGACGGCCGGGGTCCGTCGGTCGCCGCCGGCCTCGAGCACCTCCCGGGCCAGATAGGCGCT
>DPMO01000273.1 GCA_003541445.1 Clostridiales bacterium
AGGCCCCGGGGTCTCCCTCGTCCGCGTTGCAGACGACGTACTTGGGCTTGCCGGAAGCCTTCGCGGCGAACTCCCACTTCAGACCTGTGGGAAAGCCCGCGCCCCCGCGGCCGCGGAGACCGGACTTCTTGACCTCCTCGATGACCTCCTCGGGGGTCATCTTGCTCAAAGCCTTGCCGAGCGCGGCGTAACCCTCACGGGCGATGTACTCCTCGATCACGAGCGGGTCGATGACGCCCGTGTTCCGGAGGGCGACGCGCGTCTGCCGGCGGAAGAAGTCTATGTCGTCGTACTTCGGCAGAGGCTCCTCGGCACCGGGGAGGGTGTAAAGCAGGCGCTTCACCACCCGGCCCTTGAGCAGATGTTCCTCGGCGATGACAGGCGCGTCTTCCGGCTTCACCTTGCGGTAGAAGACGCCCTCGGGATAGACCACGATGACCGGCCCGAGGTCGCACGGCCCCATACACCCGGTCTCGACGATGCGGACTTCGTTCTCTATCCCCAGGTCCTTGACAGCCTTGACCAGGGCCTCCTCGACGGCCTGACAGCCCGAGGAGATGCAGCCCGCACCGGCGCAGACCAGAACGTGGGCCCTCTGTACGGCCATGATCTCCCCTCCCTCTCTGTTGCGGTCAGGTGCCGGCCTAGGACGACGTCCCCACGACCCACTCACCGACGACCTGGTCGTTGACGACGTGCTGGGCGACGATCCGCCGGGCCCGCTCGGCGTCGACACGCCCGTAGGTGACCTTCGGCTGACCCGGCTTGATGACGTCCACCAGAGGCTCCTTGTCACAGAGCCCGACACAGCCCGTCTGGGTCACGGTGACCGTGCCCAGGTCCCTCTTGGCGAGCTCGTCGAGAATCGCGGCCATGACCTCGCGCGCCCCGGCCGCGATGCCACAGGTCCCCATGCCGACGACAATCTTGGTCTCAGCCTCGCCTTCCCTCGCGGCGAGCGCTTTCTTGGCCTGCTCCCTGATCTTGGCAAGCTCCTCGAGCGACTTGACCATGCTCTCCCCTCCCGCTCCGTTCCTAGTTGCTCAAAGCACGATCTCCCGCCGGCTCGGTGCTGGTGCCGGCACCCATGGTTCCGCGGGCCTGGCCCTCGGTCCCGCCGGCGTTCGACACTTCCCGGATCCCCGCCCTGATGTAGTCCCGCACGAAGGCGAAGACAGCGGGGTTGCCCAGGCTGACGCCGTCGAGGCGGCTCCTGAGGTCGGCCGAAGAGACCCTGAACTCGCGACCGTCACGCACATGAACGTAGTCGAGGTCCAGGGTCGGGTTAGCGGCCATGAGGCAGGCCAGGGTCAGGGCCATGTCGCCGAGGGGCGGCCTGTCTACATGCCCCGACCTGAAGGTGACCAGGACCCTGGTGCCTTCACCCGGCCTGGAGTCGACCGTGAGACTCCCCCCGCTCTGGCGGGCCGCCAGGGCAAGAAGAGGCAGGCCGAGACCGACAGGTCTCGTCCGGCGGGTGGTGACGAAGGGGTCGGTGGCGGCTCCGGTCACGTCCGGGGGCATCCCGCGGCCGTTGTCGACTATCTCGATCGTCAGGAGGTCCCGCTCCGTGTCCTCGGTGACCGTGACGCCGACACGGGTCGCGCCGGCTTCGATGGAGTTCTGCACGACATCCAGGACGTGGAGCGCAATCTCCTTCACCCTCCGCCTCCTCTCCCTTCGGACCTGTCAGCTCAGCAGAGGCCCGGCTCAACCGCTCCTGCGGTAGCGCGCCAGGACGGCCGGCACACGGTCGGGCTTCAGCCGGGCGTGGACATCGTCGTTGATCATGACCACGGGCCCGAGGCCGCAGGCCCCGAGGCACCGCACGACGTCGAGGGAGAACTCCCCGTCGTCGGTCGTGTCGCCCGCCTTGACGCCCAGCTCGCTCTCCAGACGCTCGAGCACCCGCTGAGCGCCTCGCACGTAGCAGGCCGTGCCGTTGCACGTCGCGATCCGGTTGCGCCCCTTCGGCTTCATGGAGAAGAGGGCGTAGAAGCTCACGACACCGTGGACATCGACCACCGGCACCCCCAGGCGCTCGGCGACGCGGTTCAGGACCTCCTCCGGCAGGTAGCCTACAGCCTCCTGGATCTCGTGCAGGATGGTGATGAGGGAACCGGGCTCATTGCCGTGCCGCTCGACGATCCGGTCGACCGTCTCGGCCACGTCTTCCGGCAGGGGTTCCCCCGGCACGATCTTCGACTTCTCGGCTTCACTGCAGAGAGCGTCAGCGCCAGTCATTTTCCTTTCCTTCGCCTCCCTCCGTTCTCAGAAGTCCAGCTCGACCCTACGGCCTCCGCGTCCGGCCACCGCCGCCCGGAACTCGTCCAGCGTCGGACGGGCCAGGTGAAGGCATGTCCGGGCCGGACCCAGTTCGGTCAGGCGGTGCGCGTCAGAGGACGAGACGAGCGTCCATCCTTCCAGCGACGGAAAACCGCCCGCGGTCTCCGCCCCCCCGGCCCCGTAGCTCCGGGAGACCTCCAGGAGCTCGAAGTCGCCCTCAGGAGGAAGGAGGCCGAGGTTGGAGATGTAGCTGTACGAAGGGCGGTCCACGTGAGCCGGGTAGCAGACAAGACCCCGCCCCAGAGCCTCCCGGCGGACCTCGTCCACCGACAGGTCCAGTGAGGTCAGAAGGAGTCTCGGGCAGACCCCGACGACGGCTCCCGTCCGGTCGAAGAGCAGCTGCTCACCCAGGACCTCCGGCCGGTTGGACCGCGGCGGCAGGTGAGCGTAGACGAAGTCCTGCCACGAGTCAAGGGCCTCGAGGCTCCCGCACAGGATGATGAGGTGGACCTCCTCCCGGGTCTGGACCTCCATCCCCGGCCACACGGTCACCCCGGTCCCTTCGGCCAGGGCGGCCACGGCCCGCACGTTCTCACCGGTGTTGTGGTCCGTGACAGCGATGATGTCTATGCCGTACTCGAGACACAATCCCACGATGTTCGCCGGCGTCATCTCCGTCTCGGCGCATGGTGACAGGGCCGTGTGGACGTGAAGGTCGGCACGGTAGGACCTCATCCCGACCCCGCCCTTCCCCGCCATCAGGCCCTGCTCCTGTCAGTTCAGGAGCTGGTAAAGTCTTCCGCAGACCTCATAGGCCGTCAGCGGCGTACGGAGGATGGGCACCTTCTCGCGGTCGGCCCGCTCCAGGGTCGCCGCCTCCGGCTCGACATCCCCGCAGACGACCACCCCGCTGACCTCGGTCAGAACCGCGACGGCCACGACGTTCTGGTGCCCTTGGATGGTCATCCACAGGTAATTGCGCTTGGCCCTGGCCATGACGTCGCTCAACAGGTCACCGCAGTACCCGCCGGTCACCTCCCGGTCGAGCCCTTCCCGCCCGGCCGCTACCTCCAGGCCAAGGGCCTCGACGACATCACGCAGCTTCACCTCGGAATCACGCTCCTCCCGCCCCCTCGGCAGCGATGTCGGCCGAGCTTCCGCTCGGCCCGTGGTTCTGGCTGGGTTGTTCCATGGAAGGCGGGACCTTCTCCGCCAGTTCCTTCATCTCCGCCGCCAGGTCTCTCACCCGCTCACGGAGCTTGAAGACGCAATCGGTCTCGTAGGCCAGGCCGCGCACGATATCCTCGGCCAGGGCCCGGCAGGTGGGTGACCCGCACGAACCGCAGTCCAGGTTCGGGAGCTCCGCCAGAGTCTTCTCCATCTGCTGGACCTTCATCATCGCCTTTGTCACGTCGTCGTCGAGCTGCATCACCGGGCGCGGCTCGATGACCTTCTCCAGGAACATGAAGTCCGACTCATAAAACCTCCGGAACTCCTCCTCCGTGAAGGGGAAGGGCTTGTCGGCGACCATGTCGGCCATAGCCTTGATGTTCGCCCTCGCCACATAGGGGTTCTCCGGGACGAGGGGACCGCCGATGCACCCGCCGACGCAGGCCTGGGCCTCAAGGTAGTCCACATCGGACAGCCGTCCCTTCTCCACCTCGGTGAGGACCGTGATGACGTTGTGGATGCCGTCCACCGCGAGGAGCTCGCCTGTACCCACCTCGGCGTTCTCTCCTCCCGACCGGCCCCAGCGGATGCCCGACGCCGCCGATATCTGCAGACCCGTCGTCGGCGGCCGGTCCTTCAGGCGCCTCACGGCCAGACCGTACATCTCCGACATGGAGAAGACCCCGTCAACGCAGGACCTGTGCCGGCCCACAGGCTGTTTCACCGCCGTGACCTTGGCCGCGCACGGGGAGATGAAGAAGGCGCCGATCTTGGAGAGAGGAAGCCCCGTCTTCGCGGCCGCCCTGCGCTTGGCCAGGACCGCCGCGGCCTCCATCGGGGACTCTACGGGAATGATGTGGTCCAGAAGCGAGGGGAACCTCACCTGGATGAGCCGGACCACGGCCGGACAGGCGGACGAGATGAGCGGCCGCGCGTATTCCCGCTCCTCGATGTAGGTGCGGACGACGTAGGAAACGGCACTGGCCGCCGCGGCGACCTCGAAGACGTCGTCGAAACCGACGGCGAGGAGGGCCCCCAGGACCGCCTCAGGCGTCGTCGTGCGGCGGAACTGACCGAAATAGGACGGCGCCGGCAGGGCGATGGTGTACTCGAAATCGCCCAGGCGCTCGAGGGTGTCGGTGAGGGCGCTCTTGGCGTGGTTGGGGCAGGCCCGGATGCACTCCCCGCAGTCGATGCAGCGCTCTTCGAAGATTCGGGCCTTGCCGTCCCGGACACGAATGGCCTCGGTGGGGCACTGCTTGATGCAGTTGGTGCACCCCCTGCACTTTTCCTCGTCCAACGTCACGGAGTGGAAGTACCGAACCATCCGCCGGCCCCTCTCGAAGCCGTAGCTAAGGGATTACCGATCCGACCCTTTCACGACTGACCCTCCGCGCCGCTCTCCGGAACGTCTATGACGGCCACGAGGCGGGTCCCTTTGCCGACCTCGGTCTCTATCTTCAGGCTGTCGGCGTGCTTGTTTATGTTGGGAAGGCCCATACCGGCCCCGAAGCCCATGAGCCTGATCTCCTCCGGTGCCGTCGAATAGCCTTCCTGCATCGCCAGTTCGATGTCAGGTATGCCGGGTCCCTCGTCCTCGGCCACGATGGTGAGCCTGCTCGGGCGTATCTCCGCCCTCAGGACGCCCCGCGTGGCGTGGATGACGATGTTCATCTCGGCCTCGTAGAGGACCACCGCCGCCCGCCGGATGATGCTCCAGTCCAGGCCGACCTGTTCGAGGGTTCTCTTGATTCGATGCGAGGCTTCTCCGGAGGCCTTGAAGTCCCGGCCCTGGATGTCGAAGGAGAGCGTGAGGACCGGCTTGACGTCACTGCTTCTGTCATCCGTCGTGTCGGCCATGTCAGCTCCCCGGCGGACGGATTTCGCCAGAACGACCAAAGACCAAGCGGGGTTGTGGAGCGACAAGTTATGCGTTTCACAAATCCCGCGCTCAATTATAGCACGGCGGTACGGATTCCAAGGAATTGTCGGAATTCCGAAACGGCCTGACCTTGAAATCAGCCTTGTTCCTCGAGAGGGCGCATCAACGGGAAGAGGATGACATCGCGGATGGACGGCTTGTCGGCCAGGATCATCACCAGCCGGTCCACCCCGATGCCGAGGCCGCCGGTCGGGGGAAGGCCGTGCTCGAGGGCCACGAGGTAGTCCTCATCCATGACATGGGCTTCCTCGTGGCCCCTGGTCCTCTCCTCGGCCTGGGCCAGGAAACGCTCTCTCTGGTCGTCGGGGTCGTTGAGCTCGGAGAAGGCGTTGGCGACCTCCCGGCCGCAGATGAAGGCCTCGAAGCGTTCGACAAGACGAGGTGAGCCGGGCTTCCTCTTGGCCAGCGGTGAGACCTCCACCGGGTAGTCGATGAGGAACACGGGACCTGTCAGGTGCGGCTCGACGAACTCGCCCACGAGCTCGTCGAGGACCATCCCCCATGTGGCGTTCTCCGGGACGTCGAGTCCCCTGTCGCGCGCCAGATGCCGCGCCGTCTCGTCGTCGCGCAGGTCCTCGAGGGAGATGCCGGAGTACCGCTCGAGGGCCTCGACCATCTGGACCCTCGGCCACGGAGGGGTCACGTCCACGGTCGTCCCCTGGAACGTGACCTGCTGCGTCCCGAGGACGACCCGGGCCACATGGCTCACCAGCCTCTCGGTGAGGTCCATCATGTCCGTGTAGTCGGCGAAGGCCTGGTAGACCTCTAGCAGGGTGTACTCGGGATTGTGCTTCGTGGAGATGCCCTCGTTGCGGAAGACGCGTCCCAGCTCGTAGACCTTCTCGTACCCGCCGACGACGAGCCTCTTCAGGTAGAGTTCCGTGGCGATGCGCAGATAGACAGGCATGTCAAGGGCGTTGTGGTAGGACACGAAGGGGCGGGCGATGGCCCCCCCGGCCAAAGGGCTGAAGACCGGTGTCTCGACCTCCACGAACCCCTCCGCGTCGAGGAACTCGCGGATGGCCCGCACGGCGGCGCTCCGAAGGTCGAAGACGCGCCTTGTCTCGGGGTTGGCGATGAGGTCGAGGTAGCGCTGGCGGTAGCGCGTGTCGACGTCCCGGAGACCGTGGAACTTCTCGGGCAGCGGGCGGAGGGCCTTGGAGAGGAGTTCCAGAGACCGGACCTCCACGGTGTCCTCTCCCGTCCTGGTCCGGAAGACCTTTCCCCGCACCCCGACGATGTCTCCCAGGTCGATGAGCCGGAAGACCTCGTAGTCCCGTTCTCCGAGGTTGTCCCGCCTGACGTAGGCCTGAACACGCCCGCTCTGGTCGGCGAGGTCGAAAAAGGCCGACCGGCCGTGGTGGCGCAGGGCCATGACCCGGCCGGCGACAGAGACCTCCCGTCCCTCCAGATCGTCGAACCTCTCGTGTATGTCGCGGCAGGTGTGCGTGCGGACGTACCGTCGCCCGTAGGGCTCGACACCCAGCCGGCGGAGCTTGTCCAGCTTCTCACGCCGGGCCTTCAGGAAGTCTCGTTCAGCCAAGCGGAAGGACTCCTCTGCGGGAAAGCCGCGTGAGGCGGGCCCTGGGCCCTAGCGACTCACCTCTAGAATCTTGTACCTCAGCGTTCCATCGGGAACCTGGACCTCGACGACCTGACCGGCCCTCTGGCCCAGGACGGCCCGCCCCACCGGGGACTCGTCCGAGATCTTGTTCTGGTCAGGGTCGGATTCGGTCGAGCTGACGATGGTGTACTCGAACGTCTCCTGGCTCTCAAGGTCCTGGAGCTTCACGCGGGACCACAGGCCCACGACCTCGGGGTCGACGTTGATGTCATCGATGAGCTTGGCGTTCCGAAGGAGCTTTTCGAGCTGCAGTATCTCGCCCTCGATGAAACTCTGTTCCTTCTTGGCGTCTTCGTACTCCGAGTTCTCGTTTATGTCGCCGAACTGTCTCGCCTTCCGGATACGCTCGGCCACTTCGTGCCGCTTGACGCGCCTGAGGTAGTCGAGCTTCTCCTCTAGTCTCCGGAGGCCCTCGGCGGAGAGGATAACTTCCTTCTCAGGCATCCTCGGTCTCTCCTTCGTTCGGGGGTTCGCCGGGACGGAACTCGGACCGAAAGCCTCAGTAAGACGTCTGGAGGCTGTCTCGGGCCATCGAACACTCTTTATAGTGATAACGCACGGCGAGGAGCTGGTCCTGCGCCGTCCGCGACAACAATATATGCATTTGACCCGCTGCTATTCTGTGGAACGAGGGGCGCTCGGCCCCGTCGGCGGGGAGCCTCGCCCGGAAGAGGAGGGTGGGTCTGTCTCGCGACGGCGAAGTCGGGCTTCGGCGGGCTCCCAAGGTCAAACCGATTATAGAAGCCGCCTTGCGCGTGTGTCAAGGAACCCCGGGCCAGCCCGGGGACGCGTCCCACACCTCGACCGCCTCGAGATGGAAGCCGAAGCCGGCGGCCGCCCGCACGGCCCGAGCCAGGCGTTCGTCCGTGAGGGGACGTTCGGAGAGGACCCGCCGACCCGACCCGGCCAAGGCCGTCACCACCGCCTGGACCAGGGGAGCCGACAGGAGTCCCGGCGGGATGCCGGGCTCCGGCGGCCCCGACCACCCGGGAGGGGCGCGGAAGAGGGCCCGCCCCACCCGGAGGAGCGGCCGTCCCCCCGGGTGAAGACCCTGCCCCCGCGCCTCCCCGCACGGGCCAGCC
>DPMO01000205.1:0-7921 GCA_003541445.1 Clostridiales bacterium
GAGCTTCGCCAACCAGGCCCTCGTCCTCGAGTGGCTGGCCAGAGACGGGGCCGGGCTCTCCCGGGGGGTGCACCCCGTGCCCGAGGCCATCGACCGGCGGGTGGCCGCCCTGAAACTCGAGAGCCTGGGCATGAAGGTCCAGGAGCTCACCCCCGAGCAGAGGGCCTACCTCTCCGGCTGGAAGTCGGGCACGGAGTGAGACCGTACGGTCGGCATTGCGTTGGTTGCTTCGGGATACCACGGGCGGGGCCGGAGGCCCTGAGCAGGAAGGTCGCAGGGTTCCCGTGTGGAAAGAGACGCACTGCCGTCAAGCGACGGCCTGGTCAGGAAGGGAACGGGGTCGACCGCGTGTTCCAGGAGCTCCTCGCTTCACTGCCGCCGGAGATACACGTCCTCGTGGTGGCCGCGCTCCCGGTGGTGGAGCTGCGCGGGGCCATCCCGCTCGGCATCCACCTCGGCCTGCCGCCGGCCAAGGCCGCGCTGCTGGCCCTGGCCGGGAACCTGGCGCCCATTCCCCTGGCCTACTTCGTCTTCCTGCCCGCCGTCAGCTTCCTCAAGCGGACCCGTCTCTTCCGCGCCCTCGTGACGCTCTACGTGGCCGGGACCGAGCGGCGTATCGAGAGGATCAAACGCTACGGCTTCGCCGGCCTGGTCCTGTTCGTCGCCGTCCCCCTCCCGGTGACCGGCGCCTGGAGCGGGTGCCTGGGGGCCCTCCTCCTCGGCTACTCCCTCGGCCAGACGATGGCCGCTATGGGTCTCGGCACCCTCATCGCCGGGCTCATCGTCACCATGCTCTCTGTGCTCGCCCTCGGGTAGCCCGGCGGCCCGCCGCGGCGCGGAGGACTTGCCGCCGCGGGGAGAGAAATCATCCTGCCGGAGGTTTTCCTTACGTCCACCTGGCCTGAGTCGGTCAAGAGCATCCTGCGGAGCGCCCTGGTCGTGACCCTCCTGGCGGCCCTGCTCGGCCTGCCCCTCTTCGCCCTCAAGAGCTGCCGGGCCCTGCCGCAAGAGGGTGACGGCACGACCTACGTCCCCCCTGAGGCGTCGGTGGAGTGGACGGGCTTCGCCGGCGCCTACACGGCCGACGGCGCCTCCGGAGGTGTCGAGGAGCTGAGCTTCCTCGACATCCCCGTGGTCATGACCCGGCGGGTCCTTCATGACTCCTTCGAAGGACCCTTGCACGCGGTCCTCGCGCCCGACGGCACCTCCTACGCGGTGACGACCCTCTCCCACCGGGGCCTGCGGCGCTACCAGCGCTTCCAGGTCTACGACCTGGAGGGGCGCCTGCTCTGGGAGCACGTCTTCTCAGACCGGTCCTACCGGACCTGCCGCACCTGGTACCTCGCCGGAGGCAGGTACATCGCGGCGGTCGCCTGCCAGTACGACGGCGACGGCGAGCTCCACCTCCTGGACGCCGGCGGGAGGTTCATCCTGGCCAGGGGTATCGACGGCTGGACGAGTCCCGTGATGTCGGCCGACGGGTCGTGGCTGGCCCTGTTCAACCAGACGCGCAACATCCTCACCGTCCTGGGCCCCCCGGACTTCGAGCCGGCCTGGAGTCTCAGGGTGGCCCCCGGCGCGACAGGGTTCTTCCTGGGGGACGGCCCGCGGTTCCTCCTCAGGGAACCGGGGCAGGCCCGCCTCTTCGACGGCACCGGGCAGGTCGTCTGGGCCGTCGAGATAGAGGGGGGCGGCCGCTGGGCGGCGGCGCTCTCGCCCGACGGGGAGCTCCTGGCCGTGACCAGTGAGGACCCTGACAGCAGCGTCTACCTCTACTCCACGGCCGACGGGACCTGCCTGTGGAGCCATTCCCTCGTCGTCGGGGGGAACAAGGACGTGGTCTTCTCCCCCGACGGGGATTCCCTGGTGGTGTACGACGTCGGGAGCCACAGCGCCGTCTACATGTTCGACACGGCCACCGGCGACATCGTCTGGAGGTCCTACCTCAGGGGCCGCGGGGAGCCGGGCGAGGACGGGGCCGTCGGAGGGGGGCGCGCCGGCCCGGTCCTGACCATCGAGCACCTGGAGTTCACCCCGTCGGGCGAGTATCTCGTCGCCGACGTATGCGAGACCGTCCTCCAGGACCGGGTCTACACCTTCTCCCACTACCTGCTCCTTCTGAACCGTGCGGGCAAGGCCGTCTGGGTGGCGCCACTGGGGTCCCTGGTGGACGTCGATGTCTCGGCTCGAGCGGGCCTCGTCCTCATCACGACGAACCACCCTTATGACGCCTACTCCCGGGTGACGAACCACCTCACCGTGGTGTCCTTCACCGCCGGACCCGCGGGGGGCTGATGTCCGTTCCGCGGCCGGCGGGACCCTTCACAAGCCTTTGCAAGGGTAACGTCATCCACACGTCGAATTGATACTGATTACGAAGGAGCTCCGCCGGAGGGACCATGGTCGGTCATAGCGAACCGGGAGGCGTCCTACCCCCGTCCACCGTCCTCCAGAACCGCTACCGCATCATCCGCCTCTACGACCGGGGCGGCTCGGCGACCGTGTACCTTGCCGAGCGCCTGGGTGTCGACGAGCGGGTCCCCTTGGCGGTGAAGGAGCTCAACCCCGACGCCTTCAGTCTGGCCGAGTTCAAGAACGAGGTGAACGTCCTCTACTCCCTCAACCACCCCAACCTCCCGAAGGTCTACGACTTCTTCGAGGAGGGCGGAAGGCACTACCTCGTCATGGACTTCGTCCAGGGCAGGACCCTCAAGGACATCGTGCTCGGGTCGGGCCCCCTGGGTGAGGACCAGGCCCTCGATTACGCCCTCCAGGTCTGCGACATCATGACCTACCTGCACGGAGGGGCCGAGCGGAAGATCATCCACCGCGACCTCAAGCCGTCCAACCTCATGCTCACCCCTTCGGGCCAGGTCAAGCTCCTCGACTTCGGCATCGCCCGCGTCCCGGACAGCCGGCTCCCCGGCAACCTCCTCCACGCCTACACCGAGGACTACGCCTCCCCGGAGCAGAAGGCGAACCTGCCGACCGACGAGAGGAGCGACATCTACAGCTTCGGGGTGACCCTGCGGTTCCTCCTCACGGGTGAGCCCGGCCCCGGGGAGGAGGCCGAGGGAGGCCGTGCCGCCCGGGACGGGCGCGCCGCCGGGACGCGGCCGATCAGGCTCTCCCGCGAAGTCCGGCGCATCCTGAGGCGCTGTCTCAGGCCCGACCCCGAAGAGCGCTACCAGAGCTTCGACGAGCTCGCCCGGGACATCAGGGCCTACCGTCAGGCCAAACGCACCCGGCTCACCCGCGTCCTCCGGGCCGCGGCGGCGGGGGTGGGCCTCATCGTCCTCCTGCTCGTGGGCAAGTGGGCCCTCGTCCCCTCGCTCCACCCCGTGGCCGGGCCCGACAGGGTCGAGGTCGGGACGAGCGCCCTGCTCGAGGTGGCCCTGCCCGCGGCCTGGAGCGGGAGCCTCCAGGCCATCGTCTGGGAGATGGTCGACACCCAGTCCCCCGGGACCCCCGTCGAGACGCGCCGCGGCCGCTACCTCTCCTTCGGCTCGAACTGCCTCGGCGTCTTCCAGGTCCAGGCCTATCTCGAGGAGGACGGGCGGCGCCGTCCTCTGTCCGAGGTGAAGAGGATAGAGGTCTACCCGGCTCTCGCCGCCCCCGCGGAGGCCCTTGTGGGGCTTCCCGTGACCCTCCGGTCCCCGGGCGCGGTCCCGGCCTCCGGGCGGGAGTACACCTGGATATGGGAGGTCTGGGGGCCGGTCGGCGGCGGAGGCGCCGGCGATGCCCCCCTCGTCCTCCACGAGGTGACGACAGAGCCGAGGTGTCGGCACACCTTCCTCGAGGAAGGGGAGTACATCGTCCAGGTCTCCGCCAGGGTCGAGGCGGCCGGAGGCGTGGAGGTCACGCTCGTCGGGGAGCGGAAGACGGTCAGCGTCGTGGGCGAGATAGCCGTCGACCCCGAGAGGGTCGTGAACCGCAACGGCGGGTTCGAGGAGGAGTACGACAGGGGCCCCGTCCACTGGGTCCTCGTCTACCCCGAGCGCGTCATCCACGACAAGACCCAGGCCCGCTCCGGAACGCGGTCCCTCCGCTTCGAGCCGTGGTCCGGGGCCTACGCCTCCTACGCCGTCCAGCTCGTCCCCCTCGAGGCCGGTCGCTCCTACCAGATAACCGCGTGGGTAAAGGGGGAAAATGTTGCCGTGGGGGCCAGAATCGTCCTGGAGGCCCGGTTCCGCTCCTCGGTGGACGAGACCTACGTCCTGCGGGAGGAGTCGGTCTCCCCCGATTGGGCGGGGACCTTCCCCTGGCGCCAGGTCCTCCTCTGGTTCACGATTCCCCCGGACAAGACGCCCAACCTCGAGGTGTATCTGAAGTTCAGCGGCGAAGGCCGGGTCTGGTTCGACGACTGCTACGTGGTCGCCGTGGACTAGGCGGCCACCTGCGGCCTTCACCAGGACCACCAGGAGGGTAGCTGCCCTTGAGGCTCCGCCCTGCAGCCGGGTTCAAACGTTTCATCAGCGTCCTCCTCGCCTGCGTCCTGGCGACCGGGGCGGCGGCCGGCGTGCTCGTCGTGCCCGGCGGCCGGCCGGCCCTCGGTGCCGGACCCCAGGGTGGGGCCGGCCTGCCTTTCGCCGACATCGCCGGCCACTGGGCGGCCGTGGAGGTCACCGCCCTGTGGTCCCGGGGGGTCCTCGGACCCGCCGGCGGGGCCTTCCGGCCGGACGACCCGGTGACGAGGGGGGAGTTCGTGACCTTCCTCGTCGAGGCCCTCGGCTGGGGGGATGAAGCCGGGGACCTCACCGGACTGCCGACCCCGTTCCGCGACGTCGGGCCCGCCGCCCCGGTCTCCGGGTTCGTCAGCGTCGGCGCCGAGTACGACCTCGTGCGGGGCTACCCCGACGGGACCTTCCGGCCGGACCGGCCCATAATCAGGTGTGAGATAGCCGCCCTCCTCGTCCGCATCCTCGGCCTGGAGTCCGGCCCGTCCGGGCCGGGGAGCCTACCCTTCACCGACCGGGAGGAAATCCCGGCCTGGGCGGCCGCCTCCGTCGGAGCGGCCTTCGAGCGGGGCATGGTCAGGGGCTACCCGGACGGGAGCTTCCGGCCCCGGGGCACAGCGACCCGGGCCGAGGCGGTCTGCCTCATCTACCGGGCCATCCGCATGAGCGGGCGGCTCTTCGACGTCTCGGGCATCGTCCGCGGGGCCTCGGACGACGGCGGCCTGCTCGCCCTCGACGTCTGGCCCTCGGCCACCCCCGAGGCCGCCGTGCCTCCCGGGGCGGGCGGCCTGGTCGTGTTCCGGCCCCCGGACTCCCTGGGTCCCGCCTCGCCGGGGCCGCTGGTCTACGTCGAGGTGCCGCCAGAGACCCCCGTCTTCCGCAACGGCGCCCGCGCGGGACGGCAGGCGGTCGAGCCCCTCGACGAAGTGCGTCTGGTGCTGGACGCGCAGGGCCGCGCGCTCTTCGTGGAGGCGACGCGCCTGGACGGCCTCGGTGAGGTCGTGGCCGCCGCCCCGGGGTTGGCCACCGTCACCCTGCGCCGCCCGGGCGCACCCGGCGGGGAGACGGCGCCCACCCGCACCCTCGAGGTCTTGCCCTGGGCTCCGGTCTTCCGGAGCGGTGCGGCCCCCGAGGCAGCCTCCGAGGCCGGGGACGCTTCGGTCAGCCCCGGCGACCTCGTCTACTTCATCCTGGACTCCCTCACGGGAGCGGTGCGGGCCCTGGCCGTCCTTCCGCCCGGGGCCGAGACGGCCGCCTCAGGCGGTGAGGTCGGCCGGGCGGAGCTCCGGCCGGCCGAGGCCGAGGACCCTGCGGCGGGCTCATGGGAGCCGCTCCTTCTGCCGCCCGCGGCCATGGCCCTCAACGCCCGGGTCGTCGGGGCCGACGCCCTCTCCGCCTCCACGGGCGCCGACGGCCACGGCGTCAAGATAGCCGTCATCGACACGGGCATCGACGTGAGCCATCCCGACCTGGCCATGACGAGCAGGCTCGAGCGCAAGGTCGTCGACTGGGTCGACTTCACCGGTGAGGGCGAGGTCTCGACCACCAGGCTGTCCCGGGCCGCAGGGGGCTTCATCGAGACCGAGCTCGGCCGGGCCCGGGTGGGCGGGCTGGTCTCGAGGAGCGGCTTCTTCCACTCGGGCGTCTTCCGGGAGGACCGGCTCGACCCGAACGGTCCCCTCCGCGGGGACCTCGACCGCAACGGACGGTCGGACGACGAGTTCCTCGTGGTCTCGGTCGACCGGCGGACGCCGGGGACCTACGACACCGTCTACGTCGACACAGACCGCGACCTGGACCTGACGGACGAGGTCCCCCTGAGGGCCTACCGCGAGACGGGTCTCGTCGCCTGGTTCGGGCCGCACCATCTTCCGACGGCCTCCCGCTGTCCCTTCGTCCTGTGCGACCTGCGGGCCGACGGCAACAGGGTCACCCTCGGCTTCGACGGCAACGGGCACGGGACGCACGTCGCGGCCATCGCCGCCGCCTTCGGCTCCTACCGTGGAGGTCCCGACGGCGTCGCCCCCGGGGCCGAGCTCATGGCCGTGAAGGCCCTTCGTTCGTCGGGAGACGGGACCTGGGCCGACATCGTCCAGGCCGTGAGCTACGCCGCCCGGGAGGGCGCGGACATCATCGTCCTGAGCGTGGACAGCCTCTCCCTGAGCGGCGGCCTGGGCGCGGAGACGGCGGAGATCGAGAGCATCGCCCGGACCTACGGAGCCCTCGTCGTCATCGCCGGGGGGAACGGCGGACCGGGCCTGGGCTCGGCGAGGGGACCGGGGGCGGGGGAGGGCATCCTCACCGTGGGGGCCCTCGTCACGAGCGACATGTGGCAGGCCTACTACGGCTACCAGGTGCCCGGTGACACCATCTGGCCCTTCAGCGCCGTGGGGCCCCGGCCGGACGGCTCGGGCGGCCCCGACGTCGTCGCTCCGGGGTGCGCCCTGTCCGCGGCGCCGTTCTGGCTCGACCCCACGGGCTACGTGGAAGGTGAAGGCACGAGCATGGCCGTGCCCCACGTGGCCGGGATGGCCGCCCTCCTCTGGGAGGCGGCGGAGAGGGCCGGCCTGCCGGTGACGGCGGCGGCCGTGAGGGAGGCCGTCCTTGCCGGGAGCAGGCCTCTCGAGGGCTACGCTTACGTCGAGCAGGGCTCCGGCGCCGTCAGCGCCACCGCCTCCTGGGAGTGGCTGGCGCGCGTCCTGGCCTCCGGGGAGGGCGTGGGCCCCAGGCCCCGTCCGACCCCCAGGGGCCTGGCGGCACGCGGGCTGCCCGCCGGCCGGATGACCTTCGCCGTCACCGGCTCCGGGCACGGTCCGGCCTGGCTCGAACTCGAGACGACCGCACCGTGGCTGAGGCCGGAGAAGGAGCGGGTGGCCCTCACGGCGGGCCTCGAGCGCACGGTCGGGCTGACCGTGGACACGGGCCTCGAGCCGGGCCTTCACTCGGCCCGTGTGACCGCGGACGACGGGCTCCGGCGGCTCATCTCCGTGCCGGTGACCCTGGTCGTGCCGTCCGTCCTGGGACCTGAGACGGGGTGGACCTACTCCGGCGAGGGCGAGCTCGGGCCGGCCCGCCTGGAGAGGCACTTCCTCCGCGTGCCCCCGGGAGCCGCCCGGCTCGAGGTCTCCTGCGGGGTGCCGGTCGGCGCGGACGACCGCTTCGCCGGACGCGTCCGCCTGCACCTCTTCCGACCTGACGGCAGGCCCGCGGCGACCACCGATTACATCGGAGCCGGGACCGCCGACCTCTCGGGGTACGTGGTCGTGGCCGTGGACGAGCCGGAGGAGGGGGTCTGGGAGGCCGTCGTCTACGGCTCCGCGGCCCTCTCGGCCTTCGGCCTCGAACGCTCCTCCTACTGGCTCGAGGCCTCTCTCGGCGGGCTCGTCTACGACCTGCCGGCCGGGGGACTGGACCTGGCCGTCCCGGTCACGGGTCCCGCTGAGGCCTCCGGCCTGTCCCCGGCC
>DPMO01000205.1:8051-16811 GCA_003541445.1 Clostridiales bacterium
CCTCCGGCCTGTCCCCGGCCTCTCTCGAGGACCCCGCGTCCCTCATCACCCGGTTCTGGCTCCAGCCCGGGGCGGCCTGGGGCGGGAGGCAGGCGGCGGGAGGCGACCCGCATCCGGCAGAAGCGGAACTGCGGCTCCCGTGGACCAACGCGGGCGGCGGGCTCGACGCGCAGGTCCAGGGCTACGGCCTCTGGTCAGACCCGTGGCCCGCCCGGCCGGAGACGGTCACCGTCCGCCCGGGCGAAGCCCTGACGCGCACCCTGCCGCCGCTGGGCGGGGAGCGGGGGCTCCTGAGGGTGACGCTCCGGAGCCTGCACCCGAGCGGGGGCGGACAGGACCCGGCAGACCTCGACCTCTACCTCTACCGGCGCGAGCCTGACGGGTGGCACGAGACGGCCGCCTCGGCGACCCCGGGCTCCTCGACCGAGGTCATCGAACTCACCGACCCCGAGGCCGGGACCTACATCGTCTTCATCGAGGGGAGCGGGACGGGGACAGACTCCGTCACGGCGGAGCTCGCCTCGGAGTGGCTGGCTTCCCGGGGGGAGGTCGAACCTCTCGAGGGGTCCCTCCGTTGCGCCCCCGGGGAGACCGGCCTCATGCCGGTGAGGGTCAGGCTGCCGGAGAACGAGGGCGTCTACCGTGGGGCCGTCCGTGTCGTGGACAGGGCGGCCGGCGAGGGGGGCTCAGTGGGGCTCCTGCCGCTCACCGTGAGACGCGGGCCCCGGGGCGTCCTCCTCTTCACGGCCCCGGGAGTCCTTGTCGAGGGACCGAACCTTCTGACCTTCAGCGTGCGCGCCTCCGACTGGACGCCTGTTCCCGACTTCAGCCTGGAACTGGAGGGGCGCACCTACATGGCGTCGGGAGGTCGGGTAACCCTGCCCCTGCCCGTCGGCCCGGCGGCCGAGACGGGGTCCCGGCTGAGGCTGACGGCCAGGGTCGTCCTTCCCGGTGGGGAGGCCTTCACCTGGGTGCTCCACCTCCCCGTGCTGGGGCCGACCGAGAGCGGCCCGGGCCTCGAGCCGGGAGGCCCGGCCTGGCTGGAA
The DNA here is from genome assembly GCA_003541445.1 of Clostridiales bacterium. Taxonomy (GTDB): domain Bacteria; phylum Bacillota; class Sulfobacillia; order UBA995; family UBA9673; genus UBA9673. The sequence continues at coordinate 9,098 of DPMO01000205.1, forward strand.
GAGGAAGGGTTCAGGCCGTCTGGGCTGGAGGAGGCCAGGCGCCTCGCGGCCGGCCTTCTGACCGGCGGGCCGTGAGCGGAGAGAGGTGTGCACCAGGAGGAGAAGGGAGACACGGGAGCCTATATGACACCAGGAGCGACGGCCAGGGTTAAGGAGAGGATACTGATAGTCGACGACGAAGAGGCCATGCGCGAACTCCTCCTGGCCCTCTTCCGGAAGAACGGCCTTGAGGCCGCGGCCGTTCCGGGGACCGCGGAAGGTCTCGATTTCGTCGCGGCGGCCCGGCCGGAGGTGGTCATCGTCGACCACCGTCTGTCCGGGGGCGGCGGGGTCGACTTCATCCGCAGGGTCAAGGAGCGCTTTCCCGAGGTCAAGTGCCTCTTCATGACGGCTTTCGACTCCCCGGACGTCTTCCGTGAGGCCCTGGAAGCCGGGGCCTCAGACACCGTCCGGAAGCCTTTCGACATACTGACGATGCTCGGCAAAGTCCGGCACCTCCTGACCGAACCCGAGACTCCGACCGGGGAGGGGCGCCGTGGGTAGCTTCATCGCGGCTGTCTGCCAGGTTTCCGCCGGGGCCGACCCGCACGAGGCGGCGGTGAGGGCCGCCCGCGCGGGGGCCGGGCTCGTCGTCCTGCCTGCGTTCTGCCTCGAGGCCTTCCTGGGATGTCCGCCGGAGGTCTCCTACGGCCGGGCCCCCGTGGCCGGCTCGCCGCAGGGGACGGAGGGCTCCCCGCCGGGAGAGGCCGACCCCGGCGGACGGACGGCCCCCGGGCGCGAGGAGCTCCTCAGACTCGCGGCTTCCATCGCCCGGGAGGCAGGTTGTCACCTCGTCGCGGGCACGGTCCTCGTCCCGGCCGGCGAGGGCGGCGGCCGACGCCAGGTGGCCTGGCTCCTCTCGCCTGAGGGCGAGCTCATCGGGGAGCAGGCCCAGACCCATACCACGGCCGAAGAGGAGGCGGCCGGCCGCCTCGAGGCCGACAGGCTCGAGGTCTTCCGGGCCCTCGGGGTCGGGATCGGCCTTCTCGTGGGGCTCGACGTCTGGGTCCCCGAGGTGGCGCGGATCCTCACCCTCGAGGGGGCGACCGTCCTCGTCGCCCCCCTGGCCCTGCCGGCCCCCTACTCCGAGGCCCGGCAGATAGCCGGAGTGTGGCAGATGGTCCAGCAGAACCAGGTCTTCGGACTCGAGGCCTGCCTCGTCGGGGAGTGGGGCGGTGTGTCGTACGCCGGGCGGAGCGCGGTGACGGCTCCGTGTGAGGCCGTCGGTGACGCGAGCGGCTTCGTCGTGCGGGCCCCGGCCCCGGACCGGCCGCTGACCGTCCTCGGCGGTATCGACCTCGAGGCCAGGCGCCGGGCCGTGGAGTCCTACGACATCCTCGAGGCCATGAACACAAGACTCTACCGTCAGGTCTTCCCTATGGCCTATCTCGGACGCCGCCGGCGTGTGGCGGGCGGCCCCACCCGGGGGCCCCTCGGCGGGGGAGAGCCCCGTTGAGCCCGCGGTCCGCAGGGCCGGGCCTCAGGCTCGGCCCCAGGGAGAGGCTCTTCCGACGCTACCTGGCCTTCATCTCGCGTCCGGGCGCGGTCCGCGCTGCCGTGGGCTCCCTGGACCTCCGCCGGGCGCGACCGCCGGACGCGGGGCCGCCTGGGGGGGACGGGCGCCGCGTGCGGGTGGCCGCGGTGCAGATGGACGCGTCCCCGGTGAGGTCTGTGGAGGAGTACGTCCGGCGCGTCGGCGGGTTCGTCCGCGACGCGGTCGCCCGGGGGGCCGACCTCGTGGCCTTCCCGGAGTACGTGACATATCCCCTCCTGGGTCTTCTCCCGGGGTTCGAGGAGATGTCCGGGGCGGGGAGCGGGGACGGCAAGGGTGGCGGTGCGGCCGGGGCCGGCGCCACAGAACCGGAGACGGACCGCCCCGCCCTGCGGGATGTCGTCCTCTACGTCGAGCCTCTTCTGAGGAACGTCTACCAGACGGCCTTCTCCCGCCTGGCCGCCGCGGCCCGCGTCCACATCGCGGCCGGGTCGACGCCGATGCCCGACCCCGACGGCAGGGTCTACAACGTCGCCGCACTCTTCGACCCTGCCGGGAGGCTTGTCGGGACCCAGGCCAAGCTCCACCTCTATCCGACGGAGGCGGCCGAGGGCCTGTCGCCAGGCGACAGGCTGGAGGTCTTCGTCACGGGTGTCGGCCGGATGGCGCTCCCGGTCTGCATGGACGCGACCTTCTTCGAGACCTACCGCTTGGCGGCCCTCGAGGGGGCGGAGATCGTCACCAACCCCATCGCCGACGTGGACACCTACAGCTACTGGAAGAAACTGCGCGGCGCCTGGCCGCGCGTCCAGGAGACGCCGGTCTACGCCGTGCAGTCGGCCCTGGTCGGCGAGTTCCTGGGCCGCCCGATGACCGGCAAGGCGGCCGTCTACGCTCCGATGGAGCTGACCCCGGCCGGGGACGGCGTCCTGGCCGAATCGCCCGAGCCCGTCGGCGACGGGATGGTCGTGGCCGACCTCGACCTGGACGCCCTGGCCGAGTTCCGCGAGCGGCACCCGGTCTTCGGCCGGTTCAACGCCGGCCTCATCCGCAACTACCTTCCACAGGTCTACGAGAGGTTCGCCCGTGACAGGAGGCGCTCGTGAAGAGACTGACGACCCCCGAGGAGATGACCCTCACCCGGCGCCTGTATCCGACCGGGAACCACTTCGTCTCCCTTCCGGTGGTGGCCGCGGAGGACGCCTCGGTCGACCGGGTGGGGGTCCTTCACATGGGCCTGGTGAGCCTTGTCGAGCTGTGCGGCCGCCAGGCGGGCCACGGGGCCGAGACCCTGCCCCCTCTCGAACCGCTTCTCCGGCCGTTCGCCGTCGTGCAGGGCCGGAAGGTGCGGCCGGGCGGGAGTCCTCTGCCTCCGTCCTCCGGCGGCGGCGGCCAGGACGGGGGGCCGGGCGGCGGCATCGCCTGGAGGCGCCTCTGGAACTGGGTCCCGCGCTTCGAGTGGCGTGAGCCGGAGACGGGCCTGGTCCTCCAGGGTGTCATCTGCGCCCCGGTCCGGCGCGACCCCGAGGGGGTGGCCTCGCACAAGGGGTTCTTCTACCTCCTCGAGGCGCACCTGCCCGGCCGCACCCACGGCCGTCCGCGAGAGACCCCAGCGGCAGAGCTCGCCCTGGGTCTCGACATCACCTGGGCGGACCTCGTCCAGACGGTCTACACCTCGCGCCCTCTCAAGGCCGAGTTCTCCGTCCGGGACGACCGCTGGACGGGCGGTCCCGTGCTCGAGCCGCGCTCCGGCGCCGGCGCCGGACCGGCGGCCATGGCCCTGTCCTTCTCGGTGGGGCCCGACGAGGTGCGCTGGTCGGTCCGTCGGGACGGGGACGGGGCCGTTCGGGTCGAGGTCGTCGCGCGGCCGGCCGGGCCCGACCCCGACGGCAGGGTGCGGGCGGCCTTCTACTTCGGGGTGAGCCGAGAAGGAGACGGGGCGCGCACGGTGGCCGTGGACCTCGCGCGGCACGGCTGGGAGCGCCTTCTTGACGAGACAGGGCGGTGCCTCGGGGCCATGCGGAGGAGGGTCGGGACGGAGAAGGCCGGGGACGTCCCCGGGGCCGCGGCCGAGCAGCCGGCCGAGGGGCCGGTCGGAGGGCCGGTCGAGAACGGAACCGGAGGCGGTGGGCAGGAGCCTGGCGAGGACGGTACGGAGGCCTCCCTCCTGGAAGAGCGCCTGAACCTGAACCTGATGTTCAACTACTTCTTCTCCGTCGGGCGGACCATAGACACGGAGGAGCTCGTCCTGGTCACGAGCAGGAGCCCGCTCTACTACGTCAGCGCGGCCTTCTGGGCGCGGGACGCCCTCCTCTGGAGCCTCCCGGGACTGCTCCTTGTGGACCCCGGGCTGGCGGAGGAGGCCCTCGGGGCGGCCTTCGAGCGCTATTTCCGGCACGCCGGGATACACTCGCTCTACATCGACGGGACCCTGCTCTACCCGGGGTTCGAACTCGACGAGCTGGCGGCCTACCCCATCGCCCTCTGGCGTTACGTCGTCCGGACCGGGGACCGGGCCATCCTCACCCGGAGGGGCCTGGGCCCGAAGCTCCGGCGGCTCTCCGCCCTCCTCGCCGCCCGCAAGCACCCGGACCCGTCGGTGGACCTCTACGAGACCTTCCTCCTGCCGTCGGACGACCCCGCCTCCCACCCCTACGTCACCTACGACAACGTGCTGGCCTGGAGGGCCCTCCTGGCCCTGGCCGACCTCCTGGCCTGGCAGGGCGCCCCGGCCGGGGAGGTCGAGGGCCTCCGGGCCCAGGCCGGCCGGGTGAGGGAGTCCGTCTACCGGCATTGCGTGGTCGACGGGCCGCACGGGCCCATGTTCGCCTGGTCGGTGGACCTCAAGGGCGGGTCCGAGACGGGGGACGAGCCGCCCGGCAGTCTGGAACTCCTCCCCTACTACGGCTTCTGCGCCCGCGACGACCGGATATGGCGGAACACCATGCGCTGGCTCCACTCCCGGGAGCATCCCTACCGGTACGTGGGGGTGCCCTTCCCCGGCCTCGGGTGCCCGCACTCGCCGCACCCCTTCGTCATGAGCCTCTTCAACGCGCTCCTGGGGGGCCTGCCGGAGCGCGTCCGGGAGGCCCGGGAGGTGCTGGTCAGGGCCCCGCTCGACACAGGCCTGGCCTGCGAGTCCTTCGACCGGCACACCGGTGAGGTGAAGACCGGAGCGGCCTTCGCGAGCTGCGCCGGGTTCCTCGCCTACGCCATGGACGCGGTTTTCGGGGCGGGAGAGGTTGGAGATTACAGGAACGGTCAAGAGTTTGTGGAATAACACCGGCTGGGAAGACTAGTCCGGCCGCGGGGAGGTCAAGGTTGAGACTCTTCCTAGACACAGCGAACATCGAGGAGATCCGCGAAGCGGTGAGCTGGGGCGTCATCTCCGGGGTGACGACCAACCCCACTCTCGTCTCCAGGGAGCAGGGCCGGAGTTTCACCGAGATTGTCCGGGAAATCACCGCCCTCGTCCCCGGCCCCGTGAGCGTCGAGGCGCTGAGTCTCGACGGGCCGTCAATCGTAGAGGAAGCCCGCCGGCTCGCGGCCATGGCCCAGAACGTCGTGGTGAAGATCCCCATGACCCCGGAGGGGCTGAAGGCGGTCAAGGTGCTGGCCGGCGAGGGGGTCAGGACCAACGTGACCCTCGTCTTCTCGGCCAACCAGGCCCTCCTGGCCGCCCTGGCCGGAGCCAGCTATGTCAGCCCGTTCGTCGGGCGCCTGGACGACATCGGACACGACGGCATGGCCGTCGTCCGCGATGTGGCCGAGATCTTCCAGTTGCACGCCCTGGACACGGAGATCATCACGGCCAGCGTCCGTCATCCCCTGCACGTGTTGGAGGCGGCCAAGGCCGGCTCGGACATCGCCACCGTGCCGATGAAGGTCCTGAGAGCCATGGTGAGCCACCCCCTGACCGACCGGGGCATAGAGAGGTTCCTTGCGGACTGGAAGAAAGTTGACAAAGGCTAGACAGGGCGCGGCGTCGTAGGGTTATAGCCTGCCGCCCGCCGGATTATCCTAGTACGGCCAGGTTACCCCGTTGTAACCTCCCGACGAGAGGGAACGCCAGCGACCTTTTTCACCTGAGTATCCACCGGGTTCCATCCCTTGCGTCTCTTGCGTTCGGCCTGTTCGTGACTTTAGAGGACGGGGTGAGTGGGTTGAACATCGCCCAGCTGGAGTCCAAGACACTGAAGGAACTCTACCAGATGGCCCGGGACCTCGGCATCATGGGCTACTCCGAGATGATCAAGAAGGAGCTCATCTTCGAGATCCTGAAGGCCAACATCGAGAAGGAGGGGTCCATCTTCGCCGAGGGCGTGCTGGAGATCATGCCGGAAGGCTTCGGCTTCCTCCGGCCGACCGGCTACATCCCAAGCCGGCAGGACGTGTACGTGTCCCCCTCGCAGATACGGCGCTTCGACCTGAAGACGGGGGACTATGTCTCCGGCCAGGTCCGTCCCCCCAAGGACAGCGAGCGCTACTACGCCCTCCTCCGGGTCGAGGCGATAAACGAGGAGGACCCGGATGTCGCCCGGGACCGCGTCCCGTTCGAGGCCCTGACCCCGGTCTTCCCCAGCGAGCGGCTGGTCCTCGAGACGACCCGCAACGAGATCTCCACCCGGCTCATCGACCTCATCGCTCCGATCGGGAAGGGCCAGCGGGGGCTCATCGTCTCCCCGCCCAAGGCCGGCAAGACGGTGCTCCTCAAGAAGATCGCCAACGCCATAATGGCCAACGCGCCCTCCGTCCATCTCATCGTCCTGCTCATCGATGAGCGTCCGGAGGAGGTCACCGACATGGAGCGTTCGGTGACCGGTGAGGTGGTGAGTTCGACCTTCGACGAGCTGCCCGAGAACCACATCAAGGTGGCCGACATGGTCCTCGAGCGGGCCAAGAGGCTCGTCGAGCACAGGAAGGACGTCGTCATCCTCCTTGACAGCCTCACCCGTTTCGCCCGGGCCCACAACCTGGTCGTCCCCCCGAGCGGGCGGACCCTGTCGGGCGGGATAGACCCGGCCGCCCTCCACAAGCCCAGGCGGTTCTTCGCCGCCGCCCGGAACATCGAGGAGGGAGGGAGCCTGACCATCATCGCCACCTGCCTCGTGGACACCGGCAGCCGGATGGACGACATCATCTACGAGGAGTTCAAGGGCACGGGCAACATGGAGATCCACCTCGACCGCCAGCTCTCCGAGAGACGCATCTTCCCGGCCATAGATGTCAAGCGGTCGGGCACCCGCAAGGAGGAGCTCCTCCTCGCGCCGGAGGTGCTGGAGATGACCTACGCCCTCCGCCGGGCCCTCAACGCCCTGGGCACCCAGGAGGCGACGGAGATGCTCATCGACCGCCTGAAGAAGACAAAATCCAACGCCGAGTTCCTGAAGATAGTCCAGAAAGGCCTGCAGATGACATGAGCCGGAGCCGGAGCGGGGGGCCGCGGCCCGCCTGAGCGCCGGACCGGGCCGACCGGGCCACGGGCAGGCCTGATGCTCACGATGCTGGAGGCTCGCGCCGGTTGATGGCCTGATGTTACATTATAGAACCGCATAGCACGTGTTACGGGGCGTCCTACCGAGTCGTGAGGGCGCCCCGGGCCTTCTCAGGGATAAAAACCTGACCCGGCACCAAAATAACTACCGGGTCAGCGAGAGCGCATAAAGTGGGAAAGGAGGCAGGGCGATTAATCCCTGGGACAGACTGGGGCGGAACCTGGGGCTCCTCGTGCTCGTGGTCACCCTGTCGGCGGCCTCGACCGGCGGCCTCCTGGTCCGATCATCGCTCCCCTTCTTATCGGCGGATGTCTCCCAGGTCGACGCCCCTGCGGGCCGACTCCCTCCCGCCGACTTCTCTCCTGAAGCTCCTCGGTTCCCCCCCTCACCGACCTCCGACCAGGCGACAGACAGCCGGACCCCGTCCAGACGCGCAGGCGTGGCCGCCGACGGGCCGGCCACCGGCGGCGGGGCCCTCGACGCCGAACGTGCCTTCGGGTGGCTCCTCGAGGCGGGCCTCAGCGCCATCGCTCCCCCCGGGAGCCGCGCCGGCGGACAGGACACCGAGCGGCAACCGGCCTCCGGGGCCGGCCCGGTCCTGGAGGGGCGGACCCGGGAGAGCACCGAGCATGCGGACACCAGGCCGACGATAATCACCCACATCGTCGCTCCGGGGGAGACCGTGACC
>DPMO01000131.1 GCA_003541445.1 Clostridiales bacterium
CCGTGTGGCCTATATGCCCGGCTACCGCCTGGCGGGGAAGACGGGGACGTCGCAGAAGACCGTCGGGGGTGTCGTGTCCGCCGATGTGCATGTGGCCTCCTTCTGCGGGTTCGGACCGGCCGAAGACCCCAGGGTCATCGTCCTGGTCGTCGTCGACGAGCCCAAGGGAAGCTACTACGGCGGGGTGGTGGCCGCCCCGGCCTTCGGCCGGCTGATGAGGGACCTCTACCGCTACTACGAGATACCCCTCGTCTACACCGACGAGGAGAAGCCGCGGCCCCGGGACGGGAACCGGGACGTTCCCGATGAAGTGACGGTCCCCGACACGGTCGGCCTTCCCGTGGGGGAGGCCCTGGCTGCCCTGCGGGAGGCCGGGGTCAGGGCCGCGGTGGCGGGTGACGCCGGCGGAGACGTCGTTGTCCGTCAAACGCCCGGTCCGGGCGCCGAAGTGCCCCCCGGCACCCTGGTCATCCTGGAGGTAGGGGAAGGGGACCTGGGGGCGGAACTTGTCACCGTCCCCAGCGTGAAGGGGCGGAGTGTGGCCGACGCCGCTCTTCGTCTGGAGCAGGCCGGCCTGCACATCCTGGTGGAAGGCTCGGGCGTCGCCGTGGCCCAGACGCCGGCGGCCGGTGCGGCCGGCCGCGGGGCACGACGGTGACGGTGAGGTTCGAGCCGCCTCCGGGTCCGTCTCCGGACCTGTCGGGCCGCACCGGGCCGTAGCGTCTGTCGCGGGGCGGCCCGAGGCGCCGTGGCATGTTTTGGCAGGACGGCGAAAAAGATACGGGATGAGCGAGAGATCCAGGCGCCGGGGGGATAAGGCACATTGCTTCTGTCGGAACTTCTTGAGGGGCTCGAGACCGAGGCCGTCACGGGAGACCTTGCCGTACCGATAAGCGGCATCACCTACGACTCGCGGGCAGTCCGGCCCGGGAACGTCTTCTTCTGCGTCCGCGGCTTCACCTATGACGGGCATGATTTCATCCCCGAGGCGGTGGGCCGGGGAGCCGCCGCTCTCGTCGTCGAGGGGAGCGAGGGGCTGGAGGCGGCCCGGCACGTCCTAGGGTCCGCCCCGGCGGCCGGGAGGGAGGCCGCCGAGCCCGCCCCGGTGGTGGTCGTGGTGCCCGACACGCGCCTGGCCATGGGCCTCGCGGCGGCGAACTTCTACGGCCATCCCTCCCGCAGGCTCCGGGTGATCGGGGTCACGGGCACTAACGGGAAGACGACAACGTCCCACCTGGTGCGCGAGCTCCTGGCCGCCTCAGGCCGCTCCTGCGGTCTCATCGGGACCGTCCACAACGTCGTCGGCGGCAAGGTCCTTCCGGCCGGACGGACCACACCGGAGGCCTTCGACCTCCAGAACCTGGCCGACCAGATGGTGAAGGCCGGCGACACCCATCTCTCCATGGAGGTGGCCTCCCACGGCCTGGCCCTTCAGCGGGTGACCGGGTTCGAGTTCGACGTGGGCGTGTTCACGAACCTCAGCCCGGACCACCTCGACTTCCACGGCGACCTCGAGGCCTACTTCCAGGCCAAGGCCAAGCTCTTCACAGGGCTCGGCTCCTCCTATCTCGGGCGCCCCAAGGACGGCCCGAAGGCGGCTGTCCTGAACGCCGACAGCCCCGTCTCACCGCGCTTGGCGGCGATGACGAAGGTCCCTGTCGTGACCTACGGGACCGGCTCGGAACCGGCCGACCTGGCGGCGACAGACATCACCCTGGAGCCGGACAGGGCCCTCTTCACGGTCACCGTCCGTGAAGGCCTGGGCGCCGGGTTCGAGCATGTCGGGGGTTTCCAGGCCGAGGTGAACCTCTCTCTCACGGGCAGGTACAATGTTTCCAACGCCCTGGCCGCGCTGGCGGTCGCCCTCATCGAGGGGGTCGAGCCCTTCACGGCCGTCTCGGCCCTGTCCGAGGTGAAGGGGGCTCCCGGCCGGTTCGAGCTCGTTGACGCCGGGCAGGACTTCGTGGCCGTGGTGGACTACGCCCACACCCCCGACGGCCTGGAGAACGTCCTCGAGGCCGCGCGGTCCCTGCAGCCGAGGCGCATCATCACCGTCTTCGGCTGCGGCGGCGATCGTGACCGGGCGAAAAGGCCGCTGATGGGCGAGGTGGCGGCGAGGCTGTCGGACTTCTGTATCGTGACCTCGGACAACCCCCGCAGCGAGGACCCCCTGGCCATCATCGAGGAGATCCGGCCGGGGCTGGAGCGGGCGGGGCGGAGGATGGGGGTCGATTTCATCGAGGAGCCCGACCGCCGCCGGGCCATCGCCGCCGCCGTGCGGGCCGCCCGCCCGGGGGACCTGGTCCTCGTGGCCGGCAAGGGACACGAGACCTACCAGATGTTCGCCGACCGGACCGTCCCCTTCGATGACCGGGAGGTCCTTCGCGAGGCCATCGCGGAGGCCGCCGGGAGAAGCGGCCCGGACGAGAGAGGGGGTGGCGCCGGTGGCCGGCGGTGAGCGCGTGCGGACAGGGCCCGTGCGGCGTCTGTTCTCGGTGGCCGAGGTCGCGCGGGTGACCGACGGTCAGGTCGAGAGGCTCGACCCGGCCCCTGATGGCGGCCGCGGCGGGGCCCCTGACCCCGCAGAGGTCTTCCTGACCGGGGTCGAGGTCGACTCCAGACTCATCCGACAGGGGGACCTCTTCTGCGCCCTGCCCGGTGAGAGGGTGGACGGGCACGATTTCGTCGGCCGGGCCTTCGCCGCCGGGGCCCTGGCGGCGCTCGTCTCCCGGGAGCCTGTGCTGGCCCGCGGGGCCGAGGGGGCGGACGCGGGACGTTCCGGCTCCTCTCCGGGGCCTTTCCTGGTCCGCGTGCGCGAGAGCCTGGAGGCCCTGGGGCGGCTGGCGGCCTGGCACAGGCGGCGTTTCGACCTGCCGGTCGTCGGGGTCACCGGGAGCGTCGGCAAGACGACGACCAAGGACCTCATCGCTTCGACCCTCCGCAGGCGGTTCCGGGTCCTCGCCACGCCGGGGAACCTCAACACGGACATCGGCCTGCCCCTCACCCTCTTCGAGCTGGGTCCGGAGCACGAGGTCGCCTGCCTGGAGATGGGCATGCGCGGGCCGGGGGAGATTCGGCGCCTGGCGGCCATCGCCCGGCCCTCGGTCGGCGTCCTGACCGTCGTGGGTCCGGTGCACATCGAGCTTCTCGGGTCGGTCGAGGCCGTCGCCAGGGCCAAGGAGGAGCTCCTCTGGAGTCTCCCACCCTCGGGGACCGCAATCCTGAACGCGGATGACGAACGGGTGGCGGCCATGGCCCGGACCCACCGGGAGCGCCTGGCCCGGGTCCTCACCTACGGGCTGGAGCGCCCGGCCGACGTGTCGGCCAGGAGCATCGACCACGAGGGCGAGAAGGGGACCCGCTTCGGGGTGGTGCTGGCCGGCCGGGCCCGGGAACTCGCCGGCGCCTCTGAGATCGGGTGGTTCAGGATTCCGCTGGCCGGCCGCCACAGCGTCTCCAACGCCCTGGCGGCCGTGGCGGTCGGACTCGTTTTCGGGATGGACCCTGAGGACATCAGGTCGGGACTCGCCCGCGCGGAAGTCTCGGCGATGCGCCAGGAGGTCCTCGACGTGGGCGGCGTCCGGGTCGTCAACGACGCCTACAACGCCAGCCCGCCCTCCATGGCCGCGGCGGTCGCCCTTCTCGTCGAACTCCGGAAGAAGAGGGGCGGCAAGGCGGTGGCCGTGTTGGGAGACATGCTGGAGCTGGGCGATTTCTCCGAGCCGGCCCACCGTGAACTGGGACGGGCGGTGGCCGCGGCGGGAATCGACCACCTGGTGGCTGTGGGACCGCAGGCGGTCGCCATCGCGGAGGAGGCGCGGAAGGGGGGACTGGGGCCGGGCCGCGTGGCGTGGTTCCCGGACGTCCCGGAGGCGGCCGAGGAGGTCCTCCGGCTGGTCCGCCCCGGTGACACCGTCCTGGTCAAAGCCTCGCGGGGACTCAGGCTCGAGAGACTTGTCGAACGGGTGCTGGCCGGCCTCCGGGAACGGGGCGGCAGTGGAGGGACCGCGGAGGAGGGGTGCCTGTGCCGGTGACGCTCGAGCTTGTCGCCTACTGGGCCTTCGCGTCGGCCTTCGTCATAACCGCCCTTCTCGGGGTGCCGGGAGTCCCTCTCCTGGCCAGACTCCGGCTCGGCCAGACCGTCAGGAGCGACGGTCCGGCGACCCACCTCGCCAAGACCGGGACCCCGACCATGGGCGGCCTCCTCTTCGTGCCGGTCATCGCCGCCGTGACCCTGGCCTTCGGCGGGTCGGGGCCCTTCGTGGCCTTCGCCCTGACCGTGACCGTCGGCCACGCCTTCCTGGGACTGGCCGACGACTTCCTGAAGGTCGCCCTGAAACGCCCGCTCGGGCTGCGGGCCCGCTACAAGCTCCCCGCTCAGATGATCCTCGCCGTGGTCCTCGGCTGGGGGGCGGCCTTCCACCTCGGCCTGGGGACGGCCGTCGAGATCCCCTTCCTGGGGACCTCCGTCGAGCTCGGGGCTTTTTACATCCCTCTTGTCATAATCCTTGTGCTGGGTACGACCAACGCCGTGAACCTGACCGACGGAGCCGACGGGCTGGCGGCCGGGGCGGTCCTGGCGTCGACGGCGGCCTACGGGCTCGTGGCCTGGACGAGGGGGCTTGAGGCCATGGGCGTCTTCGCCTTCGCCGTCGGGGGGGCGTGTCTCGGCTTCCTGGTGCACAACCACCACCCGGCCCGTGTGCTCATGGGGGACACCGGGTCCCTCGCCCTGGGCGGGGCCCTGGCCGCCCTGGCCGTGTTGACCCGGACCGAGCTGTGGCTCATCATCATCGGAGGGCTCTACGTGGTCGAGGCGCTCTCGGTCATCATCCAGGTCACCTACTTCAGGCTGACCCGCCGGCGGGTCTTCCGGATGTCCCCGCTCCACCACCACTTCGAGGTGTCGGGTTGGCCCGAGACGAGGGTCGTCTTCGCCTTCTGGGTCGTCTCGCTCCTCGCCGCCGCCGTGGGGCTCTGGGGGCTTGTCGTGCGATGAGCCGCCGCAGGCCGGATTACGCCATCATCGTCTGTGTGGCCACCCTTCTCGCCATCGGGCTGGTCATGGTCTTCAGTTCGAGTTCGGTGAGGGCCTATGTCGATTTCGGTGACAGCTACTACTTCCTCAAGCGGCAGCTCGCCTGGACCATCCTCGGGCTGGGAGCCATGTACGTCATGATGCGGGTCGACTACTGGGAGGTGCGGCGTCACGCCAGGCTCCTCTTCTTCATCTCTCTCCTGGCCTGCCTCGTCGTGCTCATCCCCGGGGTGGGGCGGGAGGCCGGCGGCGCCAGACGGTGGATAGGCTTCGGTTCGCTCCAGTTCCAGCCGTCCGAGCTCATCAAGCTCACCATCGTCGTCTACATGGCCTGGGCCCTTTCGCGCACCCCCGAGCGGATCCGGGACTTCGTCCGCGGGGTCCTGCCCTATGTGCTCCTCGCGGGTCTGGTCTTCTTCCTCATCCTCCAGCAGCCGGACCTCGGGACGGCGGTGGCGATAACCATGACCGTCATGGTCATGATCTTCCTCGCGGGGGCGCGTCTCGGGCACCTTCTCGGGCTCCTGGCGGCGGCGGTTCCCGTGGTCATGCTGGCCATCTGGAGTGAGGAGTACCGGAGGCGGCGCCTCCTGGCCTTCCTGGACCCCTTCGCCGACCCGCACGGGAGCGGCTTCCACATCATCCAGTCGATTCTCGCCATCGGTTCGGGGGGCCTCTTCGGGCTCGGCCTCGGACGGAGCCGGCAGAAGTTCTTCTATCTTCCGGCCGAGCACACGGACTTCATCTTCGCCATCCTCGGGGAGGAACTCGGGTTCATCGGGGGGCTTTTCGTCATCAGCCTCTTCTTGCTCCTCGCGTGGCGGGGGTTCCGGACGGCCATGTCCGCCCCTGACACCTTCTCCTCGCTCCTTGCGGCGGGGGTGACGACGCTGATCGTCATGCAGGCCCTCCTCAACATCGGCGTGGTCTCGGGCATCCTCCCCATCACCGGCATACCCCTGCCTTTCGTGAGCTTCGGCGGCTCGTCCCTCGTGTTCACCATGGCGGGGGTGGGGATGTTGCTCAACGTATCCCGCTACTGCTCGGAGAGCTGAGGGGGAAGGGACGATGCGGCTGCTCGTCTCCGGCGGCGGAACCGGCGGGCACGTGTACCCGGCCCTGGCCATCGCCGGCGCGGTGCGGGAGCAGGACCCCGGTGTCGAAATCCTCTACATCGGGACGGCGGACGGGCTCGAGGCCGACATCGTGCCGGAGGAGGGTCTGCCGTTCGAGGCCATCCCCTCGCGCGGCCTCGTCGGAAAAGGCCTGCTCGGGGTGCCGGCCGGGGTCGCGGTCGCGGCGAGCGGCGTTGCGGCCGCCTGGCGGATCATGAAGCGGTTCCGGCCGGACGTCAGCGTGGGTACCGGAGGCTATGTCTCCGGGCCGGTCGCCGTGGCCGCCGGGCTCAGAGGGGTCCCGCTCATCCTGCACGAGCAGAACGTGTTCCCCGGCCTCACCAACAGGTTGGCCTCGCGCTGGGCCGCGGCCGTCGCCGTTCCCTTCGAGGAGGCCCGCCGCTACTTCCCCCGGGGGGCACGGGTGGTCGTGACCGGCAATCCCGTTCGGCGCTCGGTCATCGACATGACCCGTGAGGAAGGGCTCAGCCTGCTCGGTCTGCCGCCCGACGGTCTCGTGGTCTACGCCGTCGGGGGCAGCCGTGGGGCCCAGGTCCTGAACGAGGCCGTCGTCGAGGCCCTTCCGGGGTGGCTGGAGCTTCCAGGGGTGAGGGTCATCTTCGCCACCGGCCGCCGGTACTACGACCGGACGGTGGCGGCCCTCAGAGAGAGGGGAATAAGGGTCCGGGACGGCGGCAAGATTATCCTCGTCCCCTACATGGAGAGGGCCGACGCGGCCCTCGCCGTGGCCGACGTGGTCGTGACCAGGGCCGGCGGAATCACCCTCGCGGAGATAACGTCCCGCGGGGTGCCCGCCGTCGTCGTGCCCTCGCCCAACGTCGTCCACCGCCACCAGGACTACAACGCCGAGGTCCTCCGGAGGGCCGGCGCGGCCAAGGTCATCCCGGAGGCCGGACTGACGGGTCCCGTCCTGGAGAAGACCGTGAGAGACCTCCTGCGCCACCCGGAAGTCAGGGAGAAGATGCGCCGGGCCGCCCGCGGCCTGGGCCGCCCGGGGGCGGCGGCCGCCTTGGCCCGACTGGTGCTGGAAGCCGGCCGGAGGCGCCGGGCGGGGTGACGCCAGGGAGGAGGTCGGGGAGGAGGTCGCGGCGGGCTGGCCGGCGAAGGTGGCGGTAGCGGCCGGTCGAAGGAGAGGCGGACGAGGGAGGAGGTGCCGGGCTGCTGTACCGCAAGGTGCACTTCGTGGGCATCAAGGGGACGGGGATGAGCGCCGTGGCCCAGATTCTCAAGGCCAACGGGGTCGTCGTCACGGGCTCCGACGTGGACAGGTGCTTCCCGACGGACGCGGGCCTCAAGGCCGCCGGCATCGTTCCCTACCGCGG
The DNA here is from genome assembly GCA_003541445.1 of Clostridiales bacterium. Lineage (GTDB taxonomy): Bacteria > Bacillota > Sulfobacillia > UBA995 > UBA9673 > UBA9673. The sequence continues at coordinate 7,497 of DPMO01000131.1, forward strand.
CTTCGACCCCGCCCACGTGGGCGACGCCGACCTCGTCGTCGTCTCCGCCGCTTACGGCCCCGACCATCCCGAGGTCCTTGAGGCCCGGCGGAGGGGTATCCCGGTCAAGCAGTACCCGGAGTTCCTCGGCGAGATGATGCGCTCCAAGCGCGGCATAGCCGTGGCCGGGACCCACGGGAAGACGACCACCACGGCCATCATCGCCCATGTCCTGCAGAAGGCCGGCCTCGACCCTCAGGCCGTCATCGGGGTGGGGCAGGCCTACGCGGGTCGTGGTGACCTCCTGGTGGCCGAGGCCTGTGAGTACCGGAGACACTTCCTCGAGTTCCCGGCGGAGATAGCCGTCGTCACGAGCATCGAACTGGACCATCCCGACTACTTCAAGAGCCTCGAGGACTACGAGGCCGCCTTCCGCGAGTTCGCCGCGGGACTGCCCCCTGACGGGCTCCTCGTGTGCTGGGGCGACGACCCGCGGGTCGCCTCCCTCCCGACGCGGGCCAGGCGGGTGACCTACGGCTACGGGCCGGACAACGACTACCGGCTCGAGCTGCTCAGGCCCGGCCAGGGGAACCGCTACCGCGTCTGGCGGCGCGGCGAGAGCCTCGGTGAGTTCCGCCTGGGGGTTCCCGGCAGCCACAACGCCCTGAACTCGGTGGCCGCCATGGCCGTCACCCTCGAGCTGGGGGTCGGGGTCGAGACGGTCCGCGAGGCCCTCGCCGGCTTCCGGGGGGTCAGGCGCCGGTTCGAGTACGTGGGGGAATGCAACGGGGCCCAGGTCTTCGATGACTACGCCCACCACCCGACGGCCATCGAGACGACGATCCAGGCCGTCCGCGACGCCCTGCCGGACAAATGCCTCTGGGTCGCCTTCCAGCCCCACACCTACTCGCGGACGAAGGCCCTGCTCGACGAGTTCGCCGCGGCGCTGGCCAAGGCCGACCGCGTCATCCTGGCCGAGATCTTCGCCTCGGCCCGCGAGCAGACCGGGGCCGGGGTCAGCTCGCGGGACATCGCGGACCGGATACCTGGCGGCCCCGAGAAGACGGTCTACTTCAAGACCCTCAGGGAGATCGTCGAGCACGCGCGCTCCCGACTCGGACCGGGGGACGTTTTCGTGACCATGGGCGCCGGCGACATCTACCACGTGGCCTACGCTCTCGTCGGGAAACGGGAGCTGGCCGCCGGCTGAGGGGCGGCCGGCCCCCCTTCCGGTCTCTGGTCCCGGGCCTCCGCTCTTCTGCCGTGTCCCGTGTCGTAACGACCTCTCCGCCCCCTGCGTAAGATGGTCCGCCGAAACCGGGGCCACCCGGCCGGCAGGGGGGAGGGGAGGGACGCCACCGGCGCGCCTGATGGACTGTTTCCTCCTCCAAGGGGGGCGGCGACTCAAGGGAGAGATAAGGGTCAGCGGGGCCAAGAACGCCATCCTCCCGATAATGGCCGCCTCGCTCCTGACCCGGGGCGAGTGCGTCATCTGGGACGTCCCCGACATCAAGGATGTCGCCACGATGGCCCGAATCCTGACCAGCCTGGGAGTCAAGGTGTGGGTCGGGGTCGACGCCCAGACGGGCCTCCGCTACGTGCGCATCCTTGCCGACAGCCTGAGGTCGCACGAGGTCTCTCCGAAATTGATGGGGGAGATGCGCTCGTCCATCGTCCTCATGGGGGCCCTCCTCGGGCGCCTCGGGAAATTCAAGGTCTACCGGCCCGGAGGCTGTCCCATAGGTCTCAGGCCCATCAACTTCCATATCAACGGCCTGGCCCGTCTGGGCGTGCGCCTGTCCGTCAGGCACGGCTTCATCCATGGCGAGACCCCCCGGCTCGTCGGGCAGGAGATCCACCTGGACTTCCCGAGCGTGACGACGACGGAGAACCTGATGATGGCCGCCGTCTACGCCGAGGGGACCACCGTCATCAGGAACGCGGCGCGAGAGCCTGAAGTCGTCGACCTCGGGAATTTCCTGAACTCCATGGGGGCCAAGGTCACGGGAGC
>DPMO01000215.1 GCA_003541445.1 Clostridiales bacterium
GCGATACAATGTCCGGGGAGACGGTCCGGCTTCACCGTCGTGGAGGCAGCGCTCATGTCACTCAGGGACATCCAGGCCAAGAAGAAGGAACGGGCGGCCAGGCTCCAGGCCTCGCTGCTCACCACCGTCCGGCAGCTCGGCACATTGGGGGCCTTGAAGGTCATCCTGTTCGGGTCCCTGGCCGCCGGCGAGGTCGACACCACCAGCGACGTGGACATCCTCGTCATCATGCCCAACACACGGACCAGCAAGGAGTGGCGGAGGACACTCCACGAGCGGCTGGCCCCTCAGGTCGCCACCGACCTTCTGGTGTTCAGCGAGAAGGACTGGGAAAGAGACCTGCCTGTCAGCTCTCTCCTGAGGCACATCGCCGACCACGGGAGGGTCGTCTATGAGAAGGACCTATCATGAAGAGGCCCTGAGGTGGCTCACCCACGCTCGCGACGAGCTCCGCGACGCCGATGAGCTTCGGAAGCGCGGTCGCTTCTACCTCGCTCTATTCCACTTCCAGCAGGCGGCGGAGAAGGCGCTGAAGGCGTACCTCCTGGTGTCCGTCAAGTCCGCGGACGTGCTCCGTACCCACTCCATCACGGAGCTGCTCCACACGGCCACCGAGATGGATGCGGATTTCCGCCGGGTTGAGATGTCCAAGCGGCTCGACCAGTACTATGTCCCCACCCGCTACCCCAACGGCCTCCCGGGCGGTGTCCCGTCGCGCTATTTCGATGACCCGGAGGAGGCCGCCGAAGCCGCCGAGCTGGCCCGCCAGGTCGTGGAGCTGGCCGCGGCAAAGTTGGAGCAGGACAGCGCTCCTGCGGGGCCCAGTCCGCGGTGATGCTCGTTTCTCCCTCCGGGAGGGGGTAGCCGCCAGCCGCTATTGAAATGTCCCGGCCGCCGGTCCGCCTGCTGTGCATTCGGGACCGCCGGCTGGCCTGAGCTTGCTACAGCTCCGGCAACTCCTCCCCGCGGAGGACCCTGGCCTGTGTCTCGCGGACGACGGCGGGGTCGATCTTCTCCGAAAGGATGGACTTCACGACCCGGTTGTCCCGGTGGACCACGAGGACGGCCTCACCGGTCTCCGGGAGTTCGCCGGCCTCACTTCCGCGGAGCGGCACCACTTTGAGGCCTGACCCCTCCTCGGGCAGTCCCTCTTCGGAGTCCCAGACGGCGGCGTCGATGGTCCCCTTCCTCATCTGCTCGAGGAACTGGACGTAAGGGAGCTCCACGAGCTCGACCTCGATGCCGCGGCACTCGCGGAGGGTCAGGTCGGTGACGTCGATGGAGTCGGGGTCGATGCCGACCCTGAGACCGTCGGTGAGGCGCGGCCCGCGGACCCCGTCCCGGACCGCGTCGTCCAGGGCCGCCTCGCGCACGATGAGGACGTGCTCCCGCACCGAGGTCTTCGGCCCGAGGGCCACGGCGAGTTCGAGGTAGTCCATCTCCTGCCGCGCCACCTCGTACGAGTATCTGGAGACGACGGCGAACTCGTAGCGCCTCGAATCGAGGGCCGCGAGGCGCCGGCGCGCGCCGCGCATGTGCGCCATGACCAGCGGGATGGCCGCCTCCTGGAAGGCCCGGTAGAGGCCTGTCGCCAGACCCTTGTACCGCATCGAGTAGGGCAGCGGCATGACCCCGGTGATGGTTCCGAGGCCGGTGAGCTCCCAGAGGGCGGCCGGGTCCACGGACGCGATGAAGGTCCCCATGTGGCCGCGGGCGACGAGGGAGACCGCCCCGTGCTCCTTCAGGAGGTTCAGGGCCGTCTGGACCGTCCCCCGCCCGACCCCGAGCCTCCGGGCGTACTCCCCCACGGGAGGCAGGCGGTCACCGGGCCGGGCCCGCAGGAGGTCCTGGGCGATGGTCATCGCCACCCGGGCGTGCTTGGCGACGAAATCGCGGTAGCTGACCACGCCGCCGGTATTCATCGGACGGGGCCGCAGACCCTCCTGGGACTGAATGTATCCCCGACCCTCCCGCCCGGGAAGACTGCCCACAGCCTCACGACAACGGAGCTTCGAGGCCCTGGAGGAAGCCACATGTACGACGCGGTCTTCATCGGTTCGGGGCACAACAGCCTGGCCGCGGCGGTCCTCCTGGCCAAGGCGGGCTGGAAGGTCGGTGTCTTCGAGCAGGCCGACGAGGTGGGCGGGGCCATCCGCACCGCGGAGTGGACCCTGCCCGGCTTCCGGCACGACGCCTTCTCGGCCACCCATGTCCTCATCTTCCTCTCCCCGTTCTACCGGAAGATGCGCCGCGAGCTGGAGCGGCACGGCCTGAAGTACCGCCACTTCCCCGTCCAGATGGCCAGCATCTTCCCTGACGGCGACGCGGTGTCCATGCACCGGGATCTCGAAGGCACCCTCGAGAGCCTCGGCCGCCAGTCACGCGAGGACGCCGCGGGCTGGAAGAAACTCTACGAGGGCTACCGCGCCGCCCGCGAGGTCTTCAGCACGCTTTTCAGCTCCCCCCTCCCGTCCCTCAGGACCATGGGGGCCCTCCTCGGTCCGAGACTCAGGCTCGGGCCGCGCGGCACCATGGAGTTCGCGCAGGACTTTCTCCTTCCCATCCGCGTCTTCGCCGACCGCCACTTCTCTACGGAGAAGGGCAAGGCTTGGTTCGCCCCCTGGGGCCTGCACCTGCCCCACAGTCCGGAGACCGCCGGGGGCGGGGCCTTCGCCTGGCTGGTCCTCGGCGTCGGCCAGGACCCCGAGGGCGGCATGGCCATGCCGGAAGGCGGCGGCGGCAGCCTCACGCGGGCCATGGCCTCGCTCCTCGAGAGCCTCGGAGGAGAGGTGAGGACCGGCGTCAGGGTCGAGAAGGTCGTGGTCAGAAGGAACACCGCCCAGGGCGTCAGGCTGGCCGACGGCACCGAGGTCAGGGCCAGGAAGGCGGTGGTGGCCTGCACGACCCCGACCCAGCTCTTCCTCGACCTCGTGGAAGAGAAGCTCCTGCCGGCCGAGTTCGTCGGAAGGGTCCGCCGCTACCGCTACGGCGTTCCGCTGATGAAGATAGACTACGCCCTCGACCGACCGCCGGCCTGGATCTCCGGGGAGGAGACGGCCCGGGCCGGCCTCATCCACCTCGCCAGGGACATCGACCAGATGTCGCTCGCCTTCAACCAGGCCCTGCGCGGCCTCCTCCCTGAGGAACCCCTCGTCATCCTGACCCAACCGACCGTCGTCGACCACACCCGCGCCCCGAAGGGCCGGCACATCGTGTGGGTCGTGGCGAGGGTCCCCCACCGCGTGCGGGGCGACGCCGCCGGGGAGATAGAGCCGGGCGAGTGGAGGGATATCAAGGAGCGCTACGCCGACCGCCTCACGGACATCGTCGAGCGCTACGCCCCGGGGTTCAAGGCCAGCGTCCTGGCCCGGAAGGTGCTCTCCCCCGTCGACCTCGAGGAGCTCGACCCGAACCTCGTCAAGGGGGACGCCGGGGCGGGTGCCGTAGAACTCGACCAGCTCTACGTGTTCCGGCCGCTCCCCGGGTGGTCGCGCTACGCCACACCTGTCAAGGGCCTCTGGATGACCGGAGCCGCGACCCACCCCGGCCCCGGCATCACGGCCATGTCCGGCTCGGCCGTGGCCGACGTCCTCCTGAGTGCGACCTGACGGGTCTCAGTCCTCTCGCTCCGCCCCGTCCCCGCCCTCCCGGGCCAGCTCCCGCACCTTCGCCGCGTACAGCGCCGCCAGTTCCTCGGCGGCCTCCATGTCCGCCGCCTCGGAGTAGACGTGGAAGGCGGGGCGCTCACCGTCGGGGATGACGAGTATCCGCCCGCGGTCCGTCTCGGCCTGGAGCCCCTCCGCGACGCCCGGGCCCGGCGCCCCGTCCGGCCCCGCGCCCGGCCCGGCCCCGGCCTTCTCCTCCTCCTCGAGGAGCAGCCGCATGACCCGGCCCTTCAGCTCCCAGGGGCACGGGATACGGAGGTGCACCCACTCCCCGAGAGGCGACTCCTCGACCATCTCGGCCAGAGTCGTCTCGGTCTCGACGAGGTGGTCGAGGAGGCCGATGACGCCCAGGAGCCCCCCGAAGACCATCTCCGACTGGCGGAAGAGATGCGGGCCCGCCTCCCGCTCCAGCTCCCTCATCCGGGCCATCACCTCGCTCCGGGCGGCGCGGGTGGGGACGGGACGGGCGCCGAGGGCCGCCAGCCGCTCGGAGACGGCCCGAGGAAGGTCCGAGGGGACGGCGAGGGGGACCCCGTCGCGGACGATGCAGACGCTGGAGAGCACGAGCCAGGTCTGCGCCCGGGAAAGGAGCCGCCCCCGGTCATCGAGCAGGGTGAGCCCCTCGCCCGCCCGGTCGACGAAGAAGGCGAGGGCGGCCCCTTCCCTGCGCACGGCCTCCGCCGCCGCCTCCGCGTCGAGCGACGGGCCCAGGGGGACGTGTCCGACATCGAGGGAATCCCAGAGCTCCCGGGCGCTGTCCTCGAGCCACGGATGCCCGTAGGCCCCGACCACGACGAGCCCCTTGCGCCTGAGGCTGTGTCCCCGCTCCCTCAGCCAGGTCAGGTAGGCCTCGCCGAGGCCGGGCACGTACCGGCGGCCGCCAAGCCTTTCCGGCGGCGCCCGCCGGAAGTCCTCGACGGCCAGGGCCCGCTCCAGGCGCCGGGTGAGACGGCGGGGGATGTCGAGCCCGTTCTCGTCGAGGAACCGGAGCTCACAGCACTCCGGTGGGGCGCCGCCGCTCCGCGCCCGGCCGGTCGAGCCGGGACCCCCGGCGTCCTCGCCCGGACGGGCGCCGGCGTGGACCCCCCCGGACACTCCGAGGGCCCTGACGGCGTAGCTCAGGACCGCCGCCGGGAGCTCGCCGCAGTCGAGGACCTCCACCCCGGCCGACCCGAGCCCGGCCACGAGCGCCTCCCGGAACAACCTGGCCGGCACCGCCGGGTCGCAGGCCACGGCCACGGCCTCGCCCATCTTCCGCGCCGCGCCGAAGACGGCCCCCAGACGGGCCGCCGTCTCCGGCACCAGGTCCACGTTCACGGCCCCCTTCACGCCGCCGTCCCCGAAGGTCCCGTAGCCCCAGGCCCTACCCCAGACCAGGCTCGAGCCGAGGACCGTCTCCGGGGCGACGGAGCGCGCAGGCCAGACCTTCACGTTCGGCTTCACCGTCGTCCCCTCCCCCACCCTCACCTCGTCGGCCAGGACGGCCCCGTCGAAGACCGCGACCCGGTTGGACAGCCGCACCCCCCGTCCGAGGACGGCCCCCCGTACCTCGGCCAGACGGCCGACACGCGAGTGGTCCCCGACGACCGACCGCTTGATGGAGGCCTGCCCGCCCACGATGACCTCGCGCCCCAGCACGACCGGGCCCTCCACCCTGGCCCCCGTCCCGAGACAGCACCCCGCACCGATGAGGAGCGGCCCCCTGAGCTCGACGGCCGGGGCGATGTCGACCTCCGGGCCGACCCATATCCTCTCACCCAGCTCGGAACCCTCGACGGTGAAGCCCGTGCGCCCCTCCAGGATGTCGACGTGGGCCTGGAGGTACTGGGCCAGGTTGCCGATGTCGCACCAGTAGCCCTCGGCCGCGAAGCCGAAGAGGGGCCGGCCGGCCTCCAGGAGGAGGGGGAAGAGGTTCTGGCTGAAGTCGAAGACCCGGCCGGGCTCGATGACCCCGAGGACCTCCGGTTCGATGACGTAGATGCCGGTGTTCACCTTGTCTGAGAAGACCTCCCCCCACGAGGGCTTCTCCCAGAAGCGGGTCACGCGCCCGTCCTCGTCGCACGCCACGACCCCGTACTCGAGGGGCGTCTCCACCGTCGTCAGGGCGATGGTGACCGCCGCGCCCTTCTTCCGGTGGAAGTCCACCAGGGCGCCGAGGTCGATGTCGGTGAGGACGTCGCCGCTCATGACGAGGAAGGTGTCCTTGAGCTCGGGTTCCAGGTTCTTCACGCTCCCGGCCGTCCCGAGCGGGACCTCCTCCACGTAGCAGCGGACCCGCGGACGGGGGGCCCCGTCCCCGTCTCCGGCACGGTCGCGGAGATGGTCCATGACGATGTGGGGCAGGTGGTGGAGGGTGACGAGAGCCTCCTCGAAGCCGTGGCGGCCCAGGTGCCCCAGGACGTAGTCGATGATGGGCCTGTTCCCCACAGGCACCATGGGCTTGGGGATGCTGCAGGTGAGGGGGCGGAGCCTCGTGCCCTCGCCGCCGGCCATGACCACCGCTTTCAAGGGCCGTCATCCTCTCACGATGGGGGGGGTGTAGCGCCCGATGGGCTCAAGCCCCCGGGTCATCGCCCGGGTGCGCCTTCTCATCGCCTCCCAGTCTTCCCCGTCGGGCGGTGGCGCTTCCGGAGCCTTCGCCCCTGTGGCCGCGGCCCGCTCCGGGCCGGCCGCCGTCCACCCGGTGCGCCGCGCCTCCCCGATGACCTCGGAGTAGACGGCCTCGGTCGCCTCGGCGACCTTCGCCCAGGAGTAGCGCTCGGCGGCCGTGCGGCGGGCCTCGCCGGCCAGACGGCGCGCAAACGACGGGTCGGAGAGGAGGCGCAGGATGGCCGCGGCGAGTTCCCCCGGGTTGGCCGGCGGCACCTTCAGCCCAGTCTCACCGTGCGCCACCGTCTCGGCCAGGCCGCCCGTGTCGGAGACGACCACCGGGGCTCCCGCGGCCATGGCCTCGAGGGCCGTGAGGCCGAAGGGCTCGTAGTAGCTCGGGACCACGGCGACCGCCGCCCACCGGTAGAGCTGGTTGCGGGTGCGGTCGTCGAGGTAGCCGGCGAAGTGGACCCGCCCGTCGAGGCCCATCTGCGAGACGCGCCAGCGGAGGTGGCCCTCGTGGGGCCCGGTCCCGGCGACGACAAGGCGGGTCGCCGGACGCCGGTCGAGGACGGCCGGGAAGGCGTCCAGAAGGGTGTCCACGCCCTTCTCCCGCACCAGGCGCCCGATGAAGAAGACGATGTCCTCACCCGGCTGGGCGAAGTCGCGGCGGCGGGGTCCTCGGCCGGCTCCGGTCTTTCCGGGGGACGGCTCCTCGGCCCGCCCCTCGGGCGCCTCCTCGGCCGGCCCTTCGGCCGCCGCCACCTCCTCCGGGTCGACGCCGTTGGGGATGACCCTCATCTTGTCCTGGGGGAGCTGGAACTGCCCGGCCAGCTCAGACTCCATGTAGCCGCTGCAGCAGATGACCCGCCAGGCCTCGTAGGTCAGCCACCACTCGACCTCGCTGATGTACCTCTGCCACGGGTTGTGGATGCCGTGGTGACGCCCGGCCTCCGTGGCGTGGATGGTGGCGACGAGAGGCAGGCGTTGGGCATGCTTCACCGCCCGGGCGGTGAAGGCCACGAGCCAGTCGTGGGCGTGGACGATGTCGAACGGTCCGTCGAGAGGCCCCCCCCTGACGGTGAGCCTCATCACCGCCTCCAGGAAGCTGTAGTTCAGCTGGTGGACCCAATGGAGGAAGTCGGGTGACGAGAGCGTGTAGGCGCTCTGGCGGTGGACCCGCACGAGGCCCTCCCCGAGGGCGACCTCCTCGGGGCCGGCCGCCCGGCCGCCGGCCGAACGGGCCGCCGCGCCGGTCGACAGGCCGGCCTCCCCCCCGTCCCCCCCGTTCCCGGTGTCCCGGGTCCCCTGGGTCACGACGTCGACGAGATGCCCCCGGCGGGCGAGTGAGCGCGAAAGATGGTAGACGTGCCGGGCGAGGCCGCCGACGTTCGCCGGCGGGTACTCCCAACTCAGCATGAGGATCCTCAAGTCGACTCATCCTTCCCGTCGGCCGGGTCCCGCCCGCCGGGGAGGCTCCCCCGCCCGGCCAGACCCGGTCTGACGTCAAGCACTTCCTCGACGTAGGCCCGGAGGATCTCGGCGACGCTCCAGGCCTGGGCGATGCACCCCCCGGGCAGGTGGGGGAAGTCCCCGTCGAAGACCTCGGAGATGTATCCGATGCCCGCCTCCCGGAGGTGGCGTTCGAAGGGGCGCAGGATGCGGGCCGCCAGGAGGCGGCTCTCCTCCGTGTAGCCGAGGGCCCGTCGCAGGGCGGTGACGAAGGGGCCGAGCAGCCAGGGCCAGACGGTGCCCTGGTGGTAGGCCCCGTCCCGCTCGGCCGGGCCCCCGCGGTAGAGCCCGCGGTAGGCCGGGTGCCCCCGGCTCAGGGTCCTGAGCCCGAAGGGGACGAAGAGCTCCCGGAAGCAGACCTCCACGACCGACCGCCACCGCGTGGGGTCGAGGACCGGGAACGGCAGAGACACGGCAATAAGCTGGTTGGGCCGCACGGCCGCATCGGGCGGGAGGCCGCTGTCGAGGTCGTGGACGACATCGTACAGGCACCCCTTGTCCGGGTTCCAGAAGCGGGCGTTGAAGGAGGCGCGGACCCGCGAGGCGAGCTGCCGCCAGTTTGGGCCCCCGCCGTCCCCGTCGGCGGCGGAGGCGCCGCCGACGTCACCCGGAAGGCCTGCCCCGGCCTCATCGCGGTCCAGCTCGGCCAGAAGACGCAGGGCGTTGTACCAGAGGGCGTTGATCTCCACGGGGTAGCCGTGGCGCGGTGTCACCACCCAGTCGCCGAGCTTGGCGTCCATCCAGGTGACGGCCACCCCGGGTTCGCCGGCGCGGAGCAGACCGTCGGCCGCGGCCCTGATGCCGAAGCGCGTCCCCCGGAGGTAGTGGAGGGCGATGTCCCTCATGGGCTCGAGGAGGCGGTCGAGCACCGTCTCCACGTCGCCCGTGTAGGCCAGGTAGGCCCCGACCGCGGTGAAGAACCACAGGGAAGCGTCCACCGTGTTGTAGTCCGGCTCGTCGGCCTGGTCCGGGAAGCGGTTCGGGACGAGCCCGTCACGTATGAACGAGGCGTAGTCCTCGAGGACCCGGAGGGCCTCCTCGTGCCTCCCCGTGACGAGGAAGAGACCCGGCAGGGCCACGAACGTGTCCCGCCCCCAGTCCTCGAACCAGGGATAGCCGGCGATGACCGTCGTCCGGCGGCCGGGGCCGGTCGGGGTGCCCCCGCCCCTCACGGCGACGAAGGCGTCGGTCGCCCGCACCAGACGGGCGAAGAAGGCCGACGCCTCGGGAGTCGAGGGGTCGCCTATCTCCGGCGCGCGGACGTCGCGCTTCTCGGGCGGCAGTCTCACCGTGGCGCCCAGGTCCACCCGGCGCCCGAGGGCCAGGGCCGCGCCCTCGACGGCCGTCCGCGCCCTCTCCACGAGGGCGAAGAGACGCCTCTCCTCCTCGGCCTGCCGCTCCAGCGCCCACCCGACGTCGAACCCGGCCTCCTTCAGCCGTTCGACGTCCTCCCGGTCCTCGGCGAGCACGGCCGAGACGGCCACCGTGTCCCCGGAGCCGATGTCGGTGAACTCCAGGAACCCGGGTGTGTACAGGTCCTCGACGTGGTCCAGACCCCGGCGTCTCTCCTCGAGGTAGTCGATGTCGAGATGCCACGTGCCGCCGGGCGACCACGCCCCGCCGTCGTGGCGGAGGACGAGGACCGGACTGCCGGGATAGGGCTCGACCGTCACCCAGCCGCCTTCAGCCCCCCCGAACGCGGTGGTGAAGGGCCAGTCGTTGGCCCGCATGAGATGGTGGTAGAAGCGGAGGGTCACCAGAGGCCTCAGCCGCAGGGAGAGCCTCGCTCTGCGGGGGCCCTGGAAGCGGTAGAGGACCACGATGCGGTTCTCGCCCCGCACCATGAACATGGTGCGCTCTACGAAGAAGCCGCCGACGTAGTAGGTGAAGAGGGGCAGCGGCGTGAGGTCGAACCCCTGGAGGTAGCGGTAGCCGCGCGGGGTGATGACCGGCCCGGGACCCCCGCCCGCCTCCGTCC
>DPMO01000018.1 GCA_003541445.1 Clostridiales bacterium
CGTGGACGAGGAACTCTACGAGGAACTTGTCGAGACCCTTGTCTCGGGTGACACGGGTGTCCAGGCGGCGGAGGACGTCGTCGCCGAGGTCAGGGAGAGGGCGGGGCGGGAGGGCGTGGCCGACGCCGAGGGCCTCCGCCGCCTCCTGGCCACGGTCCTTGCGGAGCGGCTCGGGCCGCCCGGGGACCTTGACCTTCCGCCGCCCGGCGCCGACCCCGCAGTCATCCTGGTCGTCGGGGTCAACGGTTCCGGAAAGACCACCACCGTGGCCAAGCTGGCCTGGCGCCTGGCCGCCGAGGGACGGCGGCCTCTCCTGGTGCAGGCCGACACCTTCCGGGCGGCGGCCACCGAACAGCTTCGAGCCTGGGCCGAGCGGCTCGGGCTGGACCTCGTCCACCACCGTCCGGGGAGCGACCCGGCCGCGGTGGCCTTCGACGGAATGCGGGCGGCCCGGGCCAGGGGGAAGGATGTCGTTCTCGTCGACACGGCCGGCCGCCTGCACACGAGGAAAGGTCTCATCGAGGAGCTCAAGAAGATAAGGCGGGTCCTGGCCCGAGAGGCGGACGGAGCGCCCCACGAGACCCTGCTCGTCATCGACGGGACGACCGGCCTGAACGCCGTCCAGCAGGCGAAGGCTTTCGACGAGGCCGTGTCCCTGACGGGGATCGTCATCACCAAGCTCGACGGGACCGCCCGCGGCGGAGTGGTCCTGGCCATCAGGAAGGAGCTTGGAGCACCCGTGAAGTTCGTCGGCGTCGGGGAGGGGTGCGAGGACCTCGTACCGTTCGACCCGCTCGTCTATGCCGGGACCCTGCTCGGAACCTCTGGCCGGGTCCAGGGGCCGGGCGCCTCATCGGCCTGAGAACCTCGGCGCGTTGCAATCGCTGGTCTGCGAGAGATAAAATACCCCTGTGACTTCGGCGGGGGGTCATGATGCCTTTCACGCAGCTGACCGACAGACTCAACAACGTCTTCCGCCGGCTCAAGGCTCGGGGCAAGCTCTCCGAGCGCGACGTCGACGAGGCGGTGCGCCAGATCAAGCTCGCCCTGCTCGAGGCTGACGTCAACTACAAGGTCGTCAAGGACTTCGTGGCCCGGGTCCGCGAGCGGGCCGTCGGCCGGGAAGTGCTGGCGAGCGTCGCTCCGGGCCAGCAGGTCGTGAAGATCGTCCACGACGAGATGGCGCGGCTGATGGGCGGAGAGCGGGCCGGTATAGCCTTCGCCCCGCGTCCGCCGTCGGTCATCATGCTCGTCGGCCTGCACGGGTCGGGCAAGACGACCACGGCGGCCAAGCTCGCCCGACATCTCTCCCGCCAGGGGCGCCTGCCCCTGCTCATCGCAGCCGACCTCAGGCGACCCGCGGCCCGGGACCAGTTGGCCCAGCTCGGTCGAAGTCACGGTCTGCCCGTTTGGACCGGCCCGACGGGTTTCACCCCACCGGAACCTGATTCCCCCGAAGCCGTCCGGGCGACCCTCGACATCATCACCTCGGGCCTCTCCGAGGCTCGCACACGCGGCTGTGACGTGGTCATCATCGACACCGGGGGCCGGTTCCATGTGGACGAGGCCCTCATGGAGGAGCTCAAGAAGGTGCGGGAGGTCGCCCGTCCGGCGGAGACCCTGCTGGTCCTCGACGCCATGACCGGTCAGGAAGCCGTGGGCGTGGCCGAGACGTTCTCGCGGGAAGTAGGTATAGACGGGGTTGTCTTGACCAAGCTGGATGGTGACGCCCGCGGCGGGGCGGCCCTCTCGGTGAGGGCTGTGACCGGACGGCCGATCAAGTTCGTGGGGACGGGCGAGAAGATCGACGACCTCGAGCCGTTCCACCCCGACCGCATGGCCTCGAGGATTCTCGACATGGGCGACATCGTGACCCTCGTGGAGAGGGCCGAGGCGGCTTTCGACGCCGAGAAGGCCAGAGAGCTGGAGAGGAAACTCAGGCGGGACGAGTTCACCCTGGACGACTTCCTGGACCAGCTGAGGCAGGTCCGCAAGATGGGTTCGCTGCAGGAGCTCTTGAGCTTCCTCCCGGGTGTCGGCAGGCTCCGTGGGCTCAAAGGGCTCGATGTGGACGAGAAGCAGTTCGGTCGGGTCGAGGCCATCATCTGCTCGATGACCCGGGAGGAGAGACGCGACCCGTCGATCATCGACGGCAGCCGGCGGCGGCGGATCGCCGCCGGGAGCGGGACGACGACCGCGGAGGTGAACCGCCTCCTCCGGCAGTTCTCCGAGACGAGGAAGCTGATAAAGAGACTCACAGCGGCAGGGAAGGACGCCCGCGGTCTTTCCAGGCTGATGAGATAGGTCCCAACAGGAGGTGGATAGGGCGAGTGGCGGTCAAGATAAGGCTCAGGCGCATCGGGGCGAAGAAGGCGCCGGCCTACCGTGTGGTGGTCGCCGACGCAAGGTCGCCCCGTGACGGGCGCTTTATCGAGGAGATAGGCCACTACAACCCGACGCCCCCGACCCCGGAGTTCCGGGTCGACCGGGAGAAGACCATAAAGTGGCTCGAGCGCGGAGCGCAGCCGACAGATACGGTCCTGGCCCTCCTTCGCCAGGAGGGCGTCCTGAAGGAGTTCGAGGAGCGGCGCCGGTCCTCCCGGGTCGAGGACGAGAAGGCCGAGGCCTAGGCGGGGCGGGACAGGTGCAGGTCGAGCTCTTGAAGGTCATCGTGCGGGCCATCGTGTCCAACCCTGAGGCCGTGAAGGTGACCGAGGAGCGTCGCCAGGCGCAGACCATCCTCGTCCTGGAGGTCGCACCTGAGGACGTCGGTCGCGTCATCGGACGCCAGGGGCGCATCATCAAGGCCATCCGGAAGGTCCTCAGGACAGCCGGCGGACCCCGCGCCAGGTACGTGACCATCGATGTCGTGTCGAGATGAGGCGGGACCGTGACCAGAGCGCGGCCCCATCCCGAGTTCATCGCCGTGGGGGTCGTCCTCGGTCCGGTCGGGCGGTTCGGGGCCCTGAAGGTGCGCCCGCTCTCGGAGTTCCCCGGGCGCCTGTTGGAACTCGAGGAGGTCCGGGTCACCAGGCGGTCCTCTCTCGCGCAGGGGTCCTCGGAGTGGCGTCGGATCACCTCGGCCAGGAAAGCCGGGTCCTCGACCGTTCTGACCCTTGAAGGGGTCTCCACCCGGGAGCAGGCGGCGGCCCTGCGGGGGGCTTTCCTGGAGATTCCGGTCGGGGAGGTCAAGCCCCTGCCGGAGGGGTCGTGGTACCGCTTCCAGCTTCTGGGCCTCAAGGTGGAAGACGAGGCAGGCCGGGTCCTGGGGACAGTGAGGGACATCATCGAGACTGGGGCCAACGACGTCTTCGTCGTGGCGCCCGAGTCCTCGCGCGGGGGCCGGGACGAGATGCTTGTCCCGGCCCTCAAGGACGTGGTGCTCACCATAGACCCTGATGCGGGACGCATGGTCGTCCGCCCGCAGAGGGTGTGGGGTGACGATGATGAGGATTGACGTCCTGACGCTGTTCCCCGAGATGTTCCCCGGGCCGCTCGGGTCGAGCATCCTCGGACGGGCGCAGGAGGAGGGACTCATCGAGATCCATGTCCACGACCTCCGGGACTGGACGGAGGACCGGCACCGGACGGCGGACGACTATCCGTACGGCGGCGGCGCCGGGATGGTGCTGAAGGCCGAGCCGTTCTTCCGGGCCTTCGACGAGCTGTTCCCCGGCTGGGACGCCCCCCGGACCGGCGCCTCGCACGGGCCGGAGGCCCCCGGAGGCAGGACGGGACCGAAGGTCCCCGGGGCGCATGTGGTCTACCTCACGCCTCAGGGACGGCCTCTCGACCAGGAGACGGTGCGGAGGCTGGCCGCATGTGAGCGGCTGGTCCTGCTTTGCGGGCATTACGAAGGGACGGACGAGAGGGTCCGGGAGGCCCTTGTCGACGAGGAGCTCTCCATCGGAGACTACGTCTTGACGGGCGGGGAACTCCCCGCTATGGTGGTCATCGATGCGGTCGCCCGGCTGGTGCCCGGGGTGCTCGGGCGGGCGGCCTCGGCTCTCGAGGAGTCCTTCGTCGAGGGGCTCCTGGAGCATCCGCACTACACACGGCCGGCCGAAGTGCGGGGTCGGACCGTGCCCGAGGTGCTTCTCTCGGGGAACCATGAGATGGTGAGGAAGTGGCGCAGGAGGGAGTCCCTGCGCCGGACGCTGGAAAGACGGCCTGAACTGCTGCTCGGGGCCCGGCTGACCAGAGAGGACCTGGGGGTCCTGCGCGAGCTGGTCGAGGGCTCCGGGAAGCGGGCGGCCGGGACAGAGGAACTGGGCCGCGGCCGGGACTGAAGGGAGCGGCGACAGAAATGGACGTCATGAAGGTCGTGGAAGGACGACAGATGAAGGAACGGGTTCCCGAGTTCCGACCCGGTGACACCGTGAGGGTGAACTTCAAGGTGGTCGAGGGCGGACGTGAGCGCGTCCAGCCGTTCGAAGGCATCGTCATCCGCCGGAGGGGGGGCGGGCTCTCGGAGACCTTCACCGTGCGCCGGGTCACCTACGGTGTCGGGGTGGAGCGCACGTTCCCCCTCCATTCGCCGAGACTGGAAAGTGTCACGGTTCTCCGCCGGGGTGACGTCCGTCGCAGCCGTCTGTACTATCTGCGCAGGCGGGTGGGCAAGGCCGCCCGGGTCAAGGAGAAGAGGAAGAAGTAGGTACGGAAGAGGATGGCCGCCGGCTGCTCAGGACGGGGGCGCGGCGGGCGCTCGAGTTGGTCGAGGCCCGTGAGCGCGGACCGGTCGGCCTTCCCTCCGAGGAGGGTCCCTGACGGCAAGCTCTCACCCCGTCGAGCAGGTCGACGCGGCGGCGGGGTGCAGCTAGGTGTGTGGAGGGACGGGAGGGTCCCGGATGGAGGATACATGCGGTGGGACGGTGGCCCGGGAGGAGGCCGGCTTCTGGGCCGTGCTGTGGGACTGGGTCAAGACGGTCATCCTGTGTGCCGCCCTCGCCCTGCCCATCAGGTTCTTCGTCCTGGAGTCCTTCACCATCGAGGGCTCGTGCATGGAGCCGACCCTCTTCACCTCCCAGCGCGTGTTCGTCTTCAAGCTCGCCTACGCTCTTTCGCCGCCTGCACGCGGCGACATCATCGTCTTCCGCTACCCGCTCGACCCGTCCCGCGACTACATAAAGAGGGTCATCGCCCTGCCCGGGGAGAGGGTCGCCATCCGGGACGGTAACGTCTATATCAACGGTCGACTCCTCGACGAGTCGGCCTACCCCGTCACCCCTGACCGTTCCCGCTACCCCGACTACCAGGAGAGGGTCGTGCCCGAAGGGACAGTGTTCGTGCTGGGCGACAACCGGCCCGAGAGCGAGGACAGCCGCATCTGGG
>DPMO01000017.1 GCA_003541445.1 Clostridiales bacterium
TCTCCATCCTGGTGGTCGCGTGTCCCTGCGCCTTGGTGCTGGCGACCCCCACGGCGGTGGTGGCGGCTATCGGCAGTGCGGCCCGTCAGGGAGTCCTGGTGAAGGGCGGTTTGACCATCGAGGAGGCCGCCAGGGTCACGGCTGTCATCCTCGACAAGACAGGCACTCTCACCCTGGGCCGGCCGAGGGTGGAGGAGGTCTTCGCCCTCGACGGGGTGACGGAGAGCGAAGTTCTTGCCGCGGCGGCCGTCGCCGAGCACCGGTCCGAGCACCCTGTCGCCCGCGCCGTGGTCGACCATGCCAGCCGACGCGGCCTTCCTGTGCCTCCCCCCACCGCTTTCGAGCAACTGCCGGGAGTGGGGGTTCGGGCGACTCAGGGCGGCCGCTCCATCGTGGTGGGGAACCGGCGTGCCCTGACCCTGGCCGATGCGTCCGACCCGGGTCGGGTGGCGGCCGCGCGGCGGTGGTTGGAGGACCGGGAGGGGCAGGGCTACACCTCCCTGGTCGTGCTCCTGGACGGCAAGCCCATGGGCTGCCTGGCGGTAGGGGACACCATCCGGGCGGAGGCTCCAGGCTTCATCCGCGAGCTGAAGCGGGTCGGGCTGCGGGTGATGATGCTCACCGGCGACAACGCCCGCACCGCCGGCACCGTAGCCTCCCGCCTCGGCGTCGACGACTTCAGGGCCGAGATCTTGCCGGCGGACAAGGCGGCCGTGGTCACCGCGTTGAGGGCGGAGGGCCATCGGGTGGCCATGGTCGGGGACGGGGTCAACGACGCTCCAGCCCTGGCCACCGCCGACGTGGGAATCGCGATGGGGGTGGCAGGCACCGACGTGGCCATCGAGGCCGCGGACATCGCCCTGATGGCGGATAACCTGGCCGCGGTCCCGGGAGTTTTCCGGCTCAGCCGGGCGGCCTACCGCATCATCTGGCAGAACATCCTGGTCTTCGCCCTACTGCTCAACCTAGTGGGTATGGTGCTGGCCGGCCAGGGGTACCTGACCCCCGTTGCCAGTGCCGTCGTCCACAACGTGGCCTCGGTGCTGGTGGTCGTCAACTCGGCACGACTCATCGATTTCAAGCTCATTTAGAGACCCATCTGTTTGGCGATGATTTCCCGCATGATTTCGTCGGTGCCCGCGGCGATGCGCAGGGCGCGGGTGTCGCGCCAGACCCTCTGGACCGGGTACTCCATCATGTACCCGGCGGCGCCGTGCATCTGGAGGGCCTCGTCGGCGATGCGGAAGGCTACCTGGCAGGCCAGGAGCTTGCACATGGACACTTCCTTGAGGACGGCCTCTCCGCGCTGGTGCCGCCACGCCGTGGCGTACACGAGCTGCCGGGCCGCCTCGAGCTCGGTGGCCATGTCGGCCAGACGGTGCCGGATGGCCTGGAACTTGCCGATGGGCCGCCCGAAGGCCGACCGCTCCTTCACGTAGTCCAGGGCGAGCTCGAGGGCCCTCTCACCGGCGGCCACCGCGCCGGCCGCACCGATGAGCCTCTCGCCCTGGAGCTCCCACATGAGATGGTAGAACCCCTGGTCGACCTCGCCGAGGACGTTCGAGGCGGGGACACGGCAGTCCTCGAAGACCAGCTCGGCCGTGTCGGAGCACCAGAGCCCGACCTTGTCGAGCTTCTTGGCCACGGTGAACCCCGGGGTGCCCTTCTCGATGAGGAAAAGGGTTATGCCGCCCCACCTGTCGGGCCCCGTCCTCACGGCCGTGACGACCATGTCCGCCCGGCAGCCGTTGGTGATGTAGACCTTGCTCCCGTTGATGACCCAGTGGTCCCCGTCCCGGACGCCACGGGTCTCGATGGCGGCGAGGTCGGAGCCGGCGTCAGGTTCGGTCATGGCCAGGGCGTAGATCTTCTCCCCGCGGATGCCGGGGACCAGGAACCGCTCCTTCTGCTCGTCGGTGCCGAACTGGAGGATGGGGGGCATGGCCATCTCGGTGTGGACGGCCACCGCCGTCGGCAGGCCCCCTGAGCCGCACCGCGACAACTCCTCGGCCAGCACGATGGACGCGAAGAAGTCCCCGCCCTGACCGCCGTATTCCTCCGGGTAGCGGAGACCCAGAAGGCCGAGCTCCCCCATCCGGCGGAAGACCTCGTCGGGGAACCCGCCGGCCTCCTCCCACTCCTCGGCGTGCGGCAGGAGTTCGGACTCGACGAACTTCCGGATGTGCCTCCGCAGTATCTCGTGCTCTTCGGTGAAGAAGGGGTGGGGCATAGGGGTTCCTCCCTTGCGGAAATCCCGGCTTTCGCAGGCCTGGGTTTGTTCAGACCATTCTGTTAACGCTCGGCGTCTCGAATCCTGCCCGCCGCCCCTCCGGGTCCCGCGGGTCCGTCCCTACGGCGAAAACGATGCCCATGGGAAAGCCGAGGGCGTCCCTCTCGGGCGGGTCGGGCAGGGAGACCATCCCGTGCCGGGAGGCGAGGCGGGCGTGGACGGCCAGGACCATGGCGTCGAGGGCGTCGTGGCCGGAGAGGGCGGTCGTGGGGATGTCGTCAAGGGTCCGGTGAAGGATAGTCCTGACGTCACCCAGGTGCGGCTCGAGGAGGGCGACGCGGTCAAGGACGCCGAGGACGTGGCGTTTGGAGCGGTCCAGCGGCCGGCCTCCGTTGAGGGCGGCGAAACAGAGCTCCGGATGGCTCTCGAAGAGGAGGGGGGCTCTCCCGCCGAGCTCCTGCAGGGTCCGGTCGACCTCCCGCATCTTCGGGACGAGGGCCCAGACCTGTCGGCTGAGGCGCCTTCCCCCCGCCGCCCGGGCCTGGATGGCGCAGGCATCCTTGTAGGTGGGGGCGTACACGGCCTCGCGGACGGGGACCGGGAAGATGGTGGAACCCCGGGGCCCCAGACGCCGGCGGGCGAGGCGGTCGCAGGAGCGTTCGGGAGGTCCCCCACCTCCGGGGAGGCCGATGGGCATGTCGACGAAGACCAGACGGGCCCGGCGGCACCTCTCGACGACGTCCCGGAAGTGCGGCAGGACGTCGAGCGTCCTGAACGAGTCCTCGCCGAGCTCGACAAGGCACCAGCCGCCCGGGCAGCCGTCGACTCCGGCGAACAGGGGTGGGCACCTCCTTCTCCCGCATCCCGCGGCGTCTTCCTCCGGCGTCCCGGGGGTGCGGCGGAGGGGCGCCGGTGCTCCGCAGGCGGGTGGAGTATGGCTTCGTCGGCCGACGCGCCCGCCCCTGTCGCCTGCCGCCGGTGCGGTCCTCAGGGGCGGCACCGGCGCGGAGCAGGGGCTGAGGGGAGAAGCCGGGGTAGGGCCCTGGCAGGGGCGGGATGTGTTGTCGAAGAAGAAGCGACAGTGCGACCGCCGACTCGCAGCGGCCGCCCCGACTTCACGGCACACCCCGACGGGAGGACGATATGCTTTCCATCAGGAACCTCTCGAAGAGCTACCGCAAGGGCGAGGTCAAGGCTGTCGACGACCTCACCCTGGAGGTCCCCGCAGGACAGATCTTCGGCTTTCTCGGCCCCAACGGGGCGGGCAAGACGACGACCATCAAGATGGTCGTCGGCCTGCTGCGCCCTGACAGCGGGAGCATCACCGTGGACGGGGTCGACGTCCTGAAGCAGCCGCTCGAGGCCAAGCGGCTTATCGGCTTCGTGCCCGACTACCCGGAGCTCTACCCGAAGCTTACCGGGCTCGAGTACCTGAACTTCATCGGCGACGTCTACGGCATCCCCACCGACCTCCGGAGGCGCCGGTTGGGAGAACTCCTGGAGATGTTCGGTCTCCAGGATGTCCTGCGTGACCTCATCCAGACCTATTCCCACGGCATGAAGCAGAAGCTCGCCGTCATCGGCGCCGTGCTTCCCGACCCGGCCCTGCTCATCCTGGACGAGCCCATGACCGGCCTCGACCCGAAATCCTCCATCCTCTTCAAGGACCTCATGAGGCGGAGGTGCGACGAGGGGAAGGCCGTCTTCTTCTCGACCCACGTTCTGGACGTGGCCGAACGGGTCTGCGACCGGGTGGCCATCATCAACCGCGGCCGGCTCGTCGCGGACGGGACGATGGAGGAGCTCCGGGCCAAGGCCCGCGGCCAGACCACTCTCGAGCGCATCTTCCTCGAGCTGACCGAGGCGGCTGAGGGAGAGGAGGCGGAAGGACGCTGATGGCCTCTCCCGAGCGCACCACAGACCCGCCCGTCGGCCGGCAGGCCCCGACCTCGGCCTTCTGGCCCGTCTTCCGCGTGAGCCTGAACAACACCTTCGGTCTCTCGGCGGGCCGCTACCGCTACCTCGTGCGGCGGGAGCGGCTTTGGGAGCCGCTCCTCATCCTGCTCGCGGTCGGGTCTTTGGTCTTCACCTTCTCCCTGCTCGGCTACCACGTGGCCAGGGCCTTCATCGTCTCAGGGGCCCAGCTCGGCCAGCCCGAGGTGGCTTTCACCTTCGCGCTTCTGGTCTCCCAGGCCCTGGTGTTCTTCCTGGGGTTCTTCCTCGTCCTCTCCGTCCTTTACTTCTCGACCGACCTCGACATCCTGGTGCCGCTCCCCATCCGACCGGGGACCATCGTCGCGGCCAAGTTCGGGACGGTCCTCGTGAGCGAGTACCTGTGGGTCCTGCTGGTCTTGGGCCCCACGGCGGTCGCCTACGCCCGGCTGGTCGCGGGCGGCCCCCTCTTCTGGCTGTCCGTCTCGGCCGTCGCGCTCCTGGCCCCGGTGGTCCCGCTCGCCCTGTCCTCGGTCCTGTCGCTCGCCCTGATGAGGTTCATCAACCGGCGCCACCGCGACCTGCTCATGGTCGTCGCCAGCGTCATCGTCATCGGGGTCGTCCTGTTCTTCCAGATGTCCCTCCTCAGCGTGCCGGAGAGCGAGCTGCCGGCCTACCTCCAGCGGATACTCTCCGGCCAGCTGAGACTTGTCGACGCGGTCGGGCGCGGCTTCCCGCCGGCCGTGTGGGGAACCAACGTCATCGCCTCTCCCGACCCGGCGACGAGGCTCGGCTCCCTGGCTGCGCTCGCGGCTGTGTCGCTGGGCGCCTGGTGGCTCATGCTCTTCCTGGGGGGGAGGGTCTTCTACGGGGGTCTCATCGGAGGCGAGGAGATTGCGAGGCGGCGCCTGGGGCCCGCTGAGCTCGAGGCGGCGCGGGCCCGGACGATGGAGCTGGTCAGGCAGGGGAGCGTGGTCGGGGCCGTGTTCCGGCGGGAGTGGCGGCTCTTCATGCGGGTCCCGCTCTACGTCATGAACGGCTTTGTGCCTTCCCTCATCGTTCCGGCGATGCTTCTCTTCCCGGCCGTGGCCTCGTCAGACCCTGAACTGGCGAGGCTCCTCAGTCTTCTCCAGGGGGCCGGGACCACCCGGTTCTACACGGCCTTGGGCTTCGCCGCGCTCATGGTCTTCCTGGCCGGCATCAACACGACGTCCTGCACCAGCATCTCCCGCGAGGGCCGCCAGTTCTGGATCTCGAAGGTCGTCCCGGTCCTGCCGGAGGAGATGGTCAAGGGGAAGATGCTGTTCTTGGCCGTGACCGCGGTCTTCAGCGTGGCGCCGGTCGTCATCGTTTTCATCATCGTGGCCAGGCCCCCCCTCCTCCTTCTCGTCGGGGCCACCGTGGCCGGACTGGCCGCGTCACTCCTGGCCCTCCTCCTGGGGCTTCTCGTGGATATCGTCCGGCCGTATCTCACCTGGACGAACCCCCAGCAGGCGGTGAAGAGCAACCTCAATGCGGTCATCATGATGGGGGTCGAGCTGGTTCTTCTCGTCGGGCTGGGGCTGACAGCCTACGGTCTTCACACCCGGCTGGGGCTCGCAGAGGGGCCGACCCTGGTCTGCCTGCTCGGCCTGATAGGCCTTCTCTGGGTCGCGGCCTGGCGGGCGACGGTGGCGGCGGCCGCAGACCTCTACGAGCGCCGGGACTTCTGATGGGGGCTGTGGGGGGACGGAGGAGCAGGTTTCCCGCTCAGGGGCGGGCCTGAGGAAGCGGGGGACACGGGGCACGTGGAGGGTGGTTCGGGTTGATGACGGTGACGGGATTCGGGGACGGCGCGACCGGGGTCGATGACGCGGCCGAGGTCGCGGTCGGGAAGGCGGCGGGGGGAGCGGCCCTTCAGGCGCGGGACCTGTGGAGCCGGCTCGTGGCTTACGCGGAAGCCGTGAAGTTCCGGTTGGTGGTCCTTCTCAGCCTGGGCGCGGTCGTCGGCGGGGCGGCCGGGTTCGCCTCGCTCGGCGGGACGGCGCCGCCGGGCGTCGGCCTGAGGCTGGCGTGGGCGACGGTCGCCGTCGCTCTCGGCTGCATGGGGGCCAACGCCATAACGGGGTACATCGACCGCGACATGGACGCGGTCATGGAGCGGACCCGGCACCGCCCCGTGCCGACCGGCCGCCTCCGTCCGGCCGAGTCCCTCATCTTCGGGCTCGTCCTCGTGGCGGCGGCGTGCCTGGTGGCCGCCGTCCACACGAACCGGTGGGCGGTGGCGTGGCTCCTCTTCGGGGTGGTGGACAGCGCGGTCATCTACAACGGGCTGACCAAGCCGCGGACCCCGTGGAACGTCATCCTCGGGTCACCCGCCGGAGGGACCCCGGTCATGGTCGGGGCCGCGGCCGTGACCGGCGCGGCGTTCAGCCTGGTCCCCTTCATCGTCGCGGCGTTGGTCGTGGCCTGGACGCCGCTGCACATATGGAGCCTGGCCATCCGCCATGTGGCCGACTACCGGAGGGCCGGAGTCCCGATGCTGCCGGTCGTGGTCGGCGTCCCCAAGGCGGCGAGATGTGTGGGATGGGCCAGCCTCGGCCTTTGTGCGACAGCGGCGCTCCTGGCCTTCGTCGGGGGGTTCAGCCCCTGTGCGGTCGTCCTGACCCTGGCTCTCCAGGTGCCGGTCGTCGCCCAAGCCCTGGCCGTCATGCGTTCTCCGACGCCCGAGAGGGCCTGGGTCCTCTTCAAGCTGTCGAGTCCGTACCTGGCGGCCGTCTTCCTCATCACCATCTGGCAGAGCCTCGCCGGGTGACGGGGAGGCCGAAGGACGCCATGTCCGAACAGAAGCCTGTTGTGGTGAGCCGCGCGGCCGCCCGGCGGTTCCTCATCCGCCGCACGGGTCTCGGGCGTCTCCCGGGGGAGGGGCCCCGCTGGCCGGGTCCTGACCACACCGTCGACGCGGTGAGGACTCTCGAGTACGTCCAGGTCGACCCGATGCAGGTCCTGGCACGCAACCACGACCTCGTCCTGGGGGCCCGCGTCCGGGACTACCGGCCGGAGATCCTGGACTCACTCCTCTACCGAGAGAGGCGGCTCGTGGAGGTCGTGGCCCGGAACCGCTACATCGTCCCGGTCGAGGACTACCCTCTCTTCAGGGTGCGCTTCGCGGAGATAGAGAGGTCGGAGAGGCCGAAGCTGGCTCACCTCGAGCCGGTCATGGAGAGGGTGCTCCGGCGCATCGAAAGGGAGGGGCCCCTGTCCTCGCTGGACTTCGAGGATGAGGAGACCCTTTCCGGCTGGTGGGACCTTGACGGCCAGGCCCGGACACGGGTGGTGAGGCAGGCCCTCGAATGGCTCTGGCACTTCGGGCGCCTGGCCGTCAGTCGGCGCGAGAACGGTCGGCGCTATTTCGACCTCCCGGAGCGGCTGCTCGGACCCTCCGCCAAGCCAGCACCGTACGAGCCGGCCCGGGCCGGGGGCGCGGTCGGCCCCGAGGGTCCGGACGCCGAGGCGGCCGCCCGGGACGACCTGGCCAGGAAGTACTTCCGGGCCATGGGGCTGGCCGACCCCACGGACTGGTCGTTCGCCTGGTCGCGCTACAGGGCTCCCGAGAAGCGCGCCCTGGTCGAGAGGTTCGCCGCCGCGGGGGAAATCGTCGCGGTTTCTGTCGAGGGCGTCCGCAGGACCTACTACGTCCCTGCCGCCGAGGTGGACGACCTTCTGGCGTCCGGCGCCATCGAGTTCGAGCCCGAGGTGCGCTTCCTGCCGCCGCTGGACAACCTCATCTGGCTGAGGAGCCGCCTCATGGACCTCTTCGGGTTCGAGTACCGGTGGGAGGCCTATGTCCCGGCCGTGAAGCGGAAGTACGGACCATACACCTGCCCGATTCTCTGTGGAGATACGTTCGCGGGGCGGATGGACGCCCGCGTGGACCGGGAGACCGGGACTCTGGTCGTCAACGGGCTCTGGTGGGAGCGGGGCGACGAAGGAAGGGAGAGGACGTGCGTCCCGCCCGTGCCGCGCCGGCGGTTCCTGGACGCCCTCGACGAGTGGGCCCGCCTGAACGGGGCCGAGCGGGTGTCCGACCCCGCCGGCGTCCTCCGTACGTGAGGAGGCCGCGGGCAGGAACCGCGTGCCGCCTGGGAAGAAAAAAGGGGCCTCGAGCGGTGTCCCGCGCAGGCCCTCCCGCTCGAGGCCTGTCAAACCCGGGCGGCCGGCGTCCTTGACCCGGTCGCCCGGGAAGACCGGTCAGCCGCTACCGTAGACCTTCTCCTCCTCGAGGCCGGCGTTCTCCGCGTCGGCCTCGACGTCCCTGGGCCGCGTCCCCTCGGACCGTACGCGCGGGGACCAGTCGCCCTCCTTCTCCTTGAACCACTCGTGCTGGATGATGAGGTCCATGACCTCGTTCGTGCCCGTCCAGATCATGATGAGCCGCGTGTCACGGAGCAGGCGCTCGATGGGATAGACGTTGGTGTAGCCGATGCCGCCCAGGACCTGCATGGCGTGGTTCACCACGGTCCAGGCCGTCTCGGTGCAGAACTTCTTGGCCTCTGACACCAGTCGCCGGACGTAGCCCGGGTCCAGGCCCGCGTCGTCGGCGGCGGCCGCGCTCCAGAGAAGACTGCGGGCGGCGTCGATGAGGGTGAGGCTGTCGGCCAGCTTGAAGCTGACGGCCTGGAACTCCCTTATGGGGCGCCCGAACGCCTTCCGACGGGCCGCGTAGCGGGTGGCGATATCGAGGGCCGCCCTGGCCATGCCGAGCGCACCCGCCGCGCTCGTCAGCCGTTCGGGGACCATCATCCGGTAGAAGACCTCGGCCCCCCCGTTGAGCCGGCCGAGGAGGTTCTCGGCCGGGACCCGCACGTCCCGGAAGACGAGGCGTCCGGTGCCCCCGCCCCGCGTGCCCATGAGACCGTAGACGTGGGCCACCTCGACCCCCGGCCCCCTGTCGACGAGGAAGGCGCTTATGCCCTCGTGGGGCGCGGCGTCCGGGTCGGTCCTGGCGTAGACCAGGAAGTAGTCGGCCCCTTCCGCCCCGACGACGAACCTCTTCTGGCCGCTCAGGACGAAGGTGTCGCCCTCACGGCGGGCCGTGGTCGTCGTGCCGAAGAAGTCTGAGCCGCCGCGGGGCTCGGTCAGGGCCTCCGCCGTCATCAGCTTGCCCTCGAGGGTGGGGCGGAGGTACCTCCTCTTCTGGTCGTCGGTCCCGAAGCGGTGGATGGCCTCACCGACGATGGAGGGGAGGGAGTAGAGGCAGCCGAGGGAGGTTCCGAGGACCCCGACCTCCTCGATGGCCAGGACCTCGGAGGTCCAGCCCAGCCCCCGACCACCGTGTTCCTTGGGAAAGCGGAGGCCGAGAAGGTTCCTAGCCGCCGCCTCCTCGACGTACTCCCTGGGGTAGCGGACCCTCTCCGCGTCCATGTCCAGGAGGAGCCGGCGCGGCACATCGCGGACGAAGGCGCGGGCCTCGTCCCGGACGACCCTCTGTTCGGGTGTGAGGAGATGGTCGTGCACGTCCCTTCCCTCGCTCTCCCTTCCGGCTCATTCCGTATCGTCGAGGGGGAGGTCGAGCTCCTCGGCGGTCGCCTTGCCTTCGAGGAACCTCATGAGCCGGTCGCGGTAGTCCAGGAGTTCCTGGCGATGGACCTGGAGTTCCCGGATCATCTCGTCTATCTCCTCTATGCGCTTGGCTCCTATCTCCAGGGTGCGGCGTATCTGCTCCTTGCG
>DPMO01000239.1 GCA_003541445.1 Clostridiales bacterium
GACGGCAGGCCGCGGCCCTCCTGGTGCTCGGCTACCTCGGCGGCCTGGTCATGGGTGTGGCCCTCCTCTCCGCCCGCCTCGACCGGGTCTCCCTCGAGAGGGAGCAGCTCCTGGTCAAGAACCGGGACCTGGAGATCCAGGTCGAGCGGCTGCAGGAACGGCTCAGCGCGGCGGAGTCCGGCGGGTCCGGCCCGCTGGTGAAGAGGGTCACCCTCGACATGCGGGGGCTCGACGAACTGAGCCGCCTGAGAGTGGAGTCGGCCCTCTCCGACCTCCTCGACGACCTTGTGGGCGAGCCCGTCGCAGGCCTCGACCCCGCCCTGGTCTTCCACCTCCTCGACGGCCGCCGGGTCGCCGTCGAGGGGATGCACGTCGTACTGCACGTCCGCGGTGTGGTCCTCGCCCCGGAGACCCGGTTCTGGATAGACCTCGAGGCCGTCCCGAAAAGGCCCTCGGAGACCGAAGGGTAGCCCTAGAAGGAGGCTCCGTCCTTCCGGGAGAATGTGCAGAGGTGAGGCACGCAAAGAGACCCCCCTACCGCGGCCGTCAGGCAAGCGAGGCGGCGATTTGGGGAAAAATGGTGCCATAGGGGGTGTGACGGGTGAAGAAGGCTTTCCGGGCCATCGTGACCGGACGGGTCCTCGGGGTGGATTTCCGGTCCCGCATCCAGCGCAAGGCCACTTCGCTCGGTCTCACCGGGTTCGTGCGCGCCCTGCCGAACTGCTCCCTCGAAGTCGTCGCCCAGGGCAGCGAGGACAAGCTGAAGGACCTCGCGAAGTACCTCGAGGTGGGCCCGCGCGGAGCGACGGTGGAGAAGGTGACCGTCGACTGGGACCACCCGGGTACGGACGAGTGGAGGTTCACGATCCGGGCCGGCGAGTAGGCCCTGCTCCGGCTCTGGTTCCGGCCTCCTTCCCGGCCAGCCTCCGGGCGATCTCCTTGAAGGCCCGCCCTCGCTCCTCGAAGTTGGTGAACATGTCGAAGCTCGCGCAGGCCGGTGAGAAGAGGACCGTCGTCCCCGGCCGGGCGTCCTCCAGCGACTCCCGCACGGCCTCCTCCAGCCCCGCCGTCTCGACGATGGCGGGAAGACGCTCCTCGGCCCCGCCGGCCGCCACCTCGAGGGCCCGCCTTATCTTGCCCGCCGTCTGGCCGAGCAGGACGACCTTCGCCACCTTCCCGCTCCCGACCACGCTCTCCGCCAGGGTGTCGAAGGGGAGCTTCTTGTCGTAGCCCCCGGCGATGAGGTGGAGGGGTCCGGGGAAGCTCGCCAGAGCGGCCGCCGTCCGGTCCGGCGAGGTCGCTATCGAGTCGTTCACCAGGGTCACCCCGCCGACGGTCACCACCGGCTCCAGGCGGTGCTCGACACCCTCGAAGGTCACCGCCACGTGGCCGGCGGCGTCGAGCCGCCCGCCGGCCAGGAGGGTCAGGAGCGCGGCGGCCAGGATGTTCAGGAGGTTGTGCTCCCCCCTGAGCCGCACGTCGCGGACGAGGCAGAGCGTCTCGGGCCCGCGGCCGCCGGGTCCCCGCACCGCGAGGCGGTCGCCGTCGATGAAGGCCCGGTAGGGGACCTCGCCGACCCCGGGCACCTCCGCCGGCTCCGAGCGGCCGAAAAGGGCCACGTCGGTCCCCTTCTCGCGGGCCATGGCCAGGGTCAGGGGGTCGTCGGCCGAGAAGACGGCCCAGTCCCCCGGCCGCTGGTACCGGTAGATGACCTTCTTGGCCGCGACGTACTCGTCGAAGTCCCGGTGGACGTCGAGGTGGTTCGGGGCGATGTTCAGGACGGCGGCGATGTGGGGGCTCCTGTCGACGAGCTGGAGCTGGAAGCTCGACATCTCGAGGACCATGGTCGTCTCCGGCCCGAAGTCAAGGGCCTGCTCGATGAGAGGGGTCCCGATGTTGCCTCCGACGACGACCCTGAGACCGGAGCGGACGAGCATGTCCCTGACGAGCGAGGTCGTCGTGGTCTTGCCCGCGCTCCCGGTCACGCCGACCGTCCGGGCCCGCGTCAGGCTGAGGAGGAGCCCCATCTCCGAGGATATCTCGGCCCCCCGCTCGCGGGCGGCGGCGATCTCCGGGAGGTCCTTCCGCATCCCCGGGGTGAGGAAGACCAGCTCCGCGTCCTTGAGGATGTCGAGGTAGCCCGGGCCGAGGCGGAGGTCGACGGGCATCGAGGCCAGCTCGCGGGCGACCGGGCCGAGGGCGGAGGCCGTCTTGACGTCCCCGGCGGCGACGGACCTCGCCCCCCTGGCCAGGAGGAAGCGGAGCAGGGCCCGGTTGGAGACGCCCAGGCCGACGACGGCGATCCTCCGCCGCCGGAGGTTTCTGAGCACGCGTTCCCGTTCGCCCGGCACCGCCTTCACCCCGACTTCAGGTCTCCCCTCTTCCCCGCTGCGCTGGGCCGGAGGGTCAGAAGGCGCTCCTCAAGACCTTCTCCATCCGGTCGAGGGCCTTCTTTATGAGGTCCATGGAAGCGGCGTAGCTCAGCCGCACGGCGTCGGCCTTGCCGAAGGCCGCGCCCGGGACGACGGCGACCCCCGCCTCCTCCAGGAGCGCCATGGCCAGGTCACCGCCGTCCTGCACCCTCCTTCCGGCGACCTCCCGCCCGGCCAGCCCGTCGAGACTCGGGAAGACGTAGAAAGCCCCCTCAGGCTCGGGTGTCCGAAGCCCGGGCATCTCCTTCAGCCGGCCGACCATGTAGTCGCGCCTGGCCTCGAACTCGGCCACCATCTCCTCCACCGCTCCCGCGGCCCCGCGGAGGGCCCCGAGGGCGGCCTTCTGGGCCACGGAACACGGGTTGGAGGTCACATGACCCTGCAGGGCCGCCATCGCCCGCGCCACGGGGAGCTCGGCCGCGGCGTAGCCTATCCGCCACCCGGTCATGGAGTAGGCCTTCGAGACGCCGTTTATGACCACGGTCCTCCGCTTGACCTCCGGCCCGAGCGAGGCCGGGCTCGTGTGCTCGGCGCCGTGGTAGACGAGCTTCTCGTAGATCTCGTCGGAGATGAGGTAAAGGTCGTGCTCCAGGACGAGTTCGGCCACGGCCTCCACCACGTCCCGGGGGTAGACGGCTCCGGTCGGGTTCGAGGGGCTGTTCAGGACCAGGAGGCGGGTCCTCGGGGTGACTTTCTTCTCGAGAAGCCCCACGTCGAGGATGTAGCCGCTCTCCTCGTCGGTCTCGACGAAGACCGGCACCCCGCCGCACAGGCGCACCTGCTCGGGGTACGTCACCCAGTAGGGCGACGGGATGAGGACCTCGTCCCCGGGCTCGCAGAGGACCTGGAAGGCGTTGTACAGCGCCTGCTTGGCCCCTGTCGAGACCACGATCTGCTCGGGCGAGTAGTCGAGCCCGTTGTCCCGGCGCAGTTTCTCGGAGACGGCCTCGCGCAGGGCCGGGATGCCGGGGACCGGGGTGTATCTCGTGAACCCCTCCTCGATGGCGGCGACGCCCGCCGCCGAGGCCGCCTCGGGTGTCGGGAAGTCCGGCTCCCCCACGCTGAGATTGATGACCTCCCGCCCCTGGGCCGCGAGGGCCTTGGCCCGGGCGTTGACGGCCAGGGTGGCCGACGGCTTTATGCCCCGCGCCCTCGAACTCAGGCGGACTCCTCCGTCTCCCACCGTCCGGTCTCTCCCTTCCACTCCTCCTACTCCTCCTCCTACTCCTCCGGGCCCCAGCGCTCCCCTCTCCAGCACATCTCCCAGAAGCGCCACTCGTAGCGGCTCGAGACGAGGAAAAGCTCCTTGAGGACTTCCTTCTTGCCTGGCGAGGCCTCCGCCAGACGGTCCATCTCCCTCTTCAGCCAGTCCGCGGCGGCGGCGAACTCCTCTGACGAGTACTGTCTTATCCAGTCCGCGTACCGGCTGTCCTCGGGCAGGCCCCTTTCGGCCAGCTTCCGGGCAAGGTAGACGTAGCCCCAGGCGCAGGGCAGGAGAGCGGCCACGGTCTCCGCGAGGTCCCCCCCGGCGGCCGTCCTCACGAGGAAATCCGTGTAGGCCCGGGTCGTAGGCCACATCGGCTCGGCCTCGAGGTCGGCCGGGGCGAGACCGAAGCGGGCCGCGTACGCCCTGTGGAGTTCCATCTCGGTGTTGAGGGTCAGGTCCAAGACCCGCGCGTACCAGGCCATGGACTCGAGCGTGTCCGCCTTGGCCGCCGCGAAGGCGAAGACCCGGGCGAACTCCTTGAGATAGAGGTAGTCCTGCTTGACCCAGCGCTTGAAACGCTCCTCCTCGAGGGAGCCGTCCCCGAGGCCCCGCACGAAAGGATGGTGAAGCTGCGCCTCCCAGATGGGCTGCGCAGCCTCGTAGAGTTCATCCGTGAACGCCACCGCACGTCCCCTCCCCACGGGAGGCGGCCGGAGGCGGCCCTTCCTCCCCCTCCGGCCGGTCCGTCTCTCCCCACATCCTTTCTACATTCTACTTGATGATACCCAATTTCCTGGCCGCGCGCGCGCAGGCCTCGATGGTGAGGTCGAGGTCCTCCCGGGTGTGCGTGGCCATCAGGCTGAGACGGATGCGCGACAGGCGCCTCGCCACGGCCGGGTAGAGGACGCCGTTCACGAAGACGCCGTCCTCGTGCAGGAGGCGGGTCATCTCCTTGACCTTCCAGTCGTCACCGATGATGATGGGGAAGATGGCCGTCTCGGACTCGCCGAGGTCCAGGCCGAGGTCTGTCAGGCCCTCCTTCATGTAGCGGATGTTCTCCCACAGCCTGGCCCGCAGCTCCGGCTCGGTCTCGATGACCTCCAGCGCGGCGATGAGGGAGGCCGTCACCGCAGGAGGCAGGGCCGTGGAGAACATGTAGGACCGGGAGTAGAACCGCAGGTACTCCACGACCTCCCGGGTCGAGGCGGCGAAGCCGCCGACGCCGCCGAGAGCCTTCGACAGCGTGCCGGCCACGATGTCTATCTTCCCCTCGAGGTGGAAGTGCTCGGGCGTGCCGCGGCCGGTCTCGCCGATGACCCCCGTGGCGTGGGCCTCGTCGATCATCAGGCGCGCCCCGTGCTTCCGGCACACCTCCAGCATCTCGGGCACCGGGGCGATGTCCCCGTCCATGCTGAAGACGCCGTCTACGACGACCAGGCGGCCGTTGAAGCGGGGCGACATCCGTTCGAGGAGCCGGTCGAGGGCCTCGACGTTCTTGTGCGGGAAGGTCTTGACGTACGCCCCCGACAGCCGGGACCCGTCCACGATGCTGGCGTGGTTCAGGATGTCGTTCAGCACGAGGTCTCCGGGGCGGGCCAGGCCGGCGATGACCCCGACGTTGGTGGAGTAGCCGGCCGGAAAGACGATGGCGTCCTCACACCCCTTGAACTCCGCCAGCTTCCGCTCGAGTTGGCGGTGGAGCTCAAGCGTGCCCGCCAGCAGGGAGACGCTCCCCGCCCCCGAGCCCCACTTCTGGTAGGCCTCGATGCCGGCCTTCACCACCTTGGGGTGGGTGGTCAGGCCGAGGTAGTTGTTCGTGGCCATCATGATCATCTCGCGCGGCTTCCCGGTCCACGGGTCGTGGATGACCGCCCGCGGCCCGCTCGCACTCAGAAGGGTGCGCCTGGCCACGTAGTGGCCGGCCTTCTTCTGCTCCTCGACCCAGCTGTAGAAGCGCTCCGCCTTCGTGAAGAGGTCGGGGTCCTCCCCCGCGTAGAAGTCCGCGAGCGACAGCTCCTTCGCCCTTCCCGGGCTCTCGACGGCTCTGGCCATCGTCTCTTGCCTCCCTGGCTGTGCACGTTTTTGTGCTCACCTGGTCCATTATACAGCAGTGTCCCGACTTCCTGCCAGAAGTCCTCCCCGTCACCCCCCCGTTGGAGGGTGGGCTGACGGGGACGCCCTTAGAGGGACACCTACCGGACGCGGGAAGCGTTTATGTAAACGCCCCGCCGGCCGGGCGCATATGGTGGCATAGGCCCGGTGCAGGCAGGGAGTTGAAGCCGTTCCGCGCCGGGCCGTCCGCCGAAGGGAACGGGTTCTCATGCGGGTTCTCATCACCGGCGTGACCGGGTTCGCCGGCAGCCACCTGGCCGAGTACGCGATGGTGCAGCCGGGGGTGGAAGTCTACGGCACCAGCCGCACCAGGAGCAGGCTCGGGAACATCAGCCACCTCCTGGACAAGCTGAAGCTCGTGGAGTGCGACCTGCGCGACCCGTTCTCCGTCGAGAGGGCCATCGACGAGGTCCGTCCGGACTTCCTCTTCCACCTCGCGGCCCAGAGCTTCGTCCCGGCCTCCTGGACCGCCCCGGAGGAGACCATCACCACCAACGTTCTCGGTCAGCTCCACCTGCTGGAAGCCGTCCGCAAGCACTGCCCGGGCATCCGCATCCAGATAGCGTGCTCCTCCGAGGAATACGGGCTGGTCCACCCCGACGAGATTCCCATCAACGAAGACAACCCCCTCCGCCCCCTGAGCCCCTACGGGGTGAGCAAGGTGGCCCAGGACCTTCTCGGCTACCAGTACCACCAGTCCTACGGGCTCTGGATCGTCAGGACGAGGGCCTTCAACCACACGGGGCCGAGGCGGGGCGAGGTCTTCGCCGTCTCCTCCTTCGCAAAGCAGGTGGCCGAGATAGAGGCCGGCCTGAGGCCCCCGGTGCTCTTTTGCGGCAACCTTGACGCCCGCCGGGACTTCACCGACGTGCGCGACATGGTCCAGGCGTACTGGCTGGCCCTGGAGCACGGAGAGCCCGGTGAGGTCTACGTCATCGCTTCCGGGCGGAGCTACACCATGCGGGAGGTGCTGGACCTCATCCTGGAGATGGCCCGCGTCCCCGTGGAGGTGAGGGTGGACCCTGGGCGGCTGCGCCCGTCAGACGTCCCGGTCCTCGAGGGAGACTCGTCCAAGTTCCGCGCCAAGACGGGTTGGGCCCCGACCATCCCCCTCAGCGAGACCCTCTCGGACCTGCTCGACTACTGGCGCGAGCGGGTCACAGGGCCGGACCCCGATGCGTCCGACCGCAGCGCGGTCGAGCCCGGCAACCACGGGAGGCGGCCCGGTGTCTGACACGTCTCCCATCAAGGGCCTCATCCTGTGCGGAGGGCGCGGGACCCGCCTCAGGCCCCTTACCTATACCCGGGCCAAGCAGCTCATACCCATCGCCAACAAGCCCACCCTCTTCTACGTCGTGGAGGACCTCGTGGAGGCGGGCATCCGCGACATCGGGGTGGTCATCAGCCCGGAGACCGGTTCCGAGGTCAAGGAGGCCTTGGGCGCCGGCGGCACAAACCCGTGGAAGGCGCGGTTCTCCTTCATCCTCCAGGAGGAGCCGCTCGGGCTGGCCCACGCCGTGAAGACGGCCCGGCCCTACCTCGGGAACAGCCCCTTCGTGATGTACCTGGGAGACAATCTGCTCTCCGGCGGCATCGCCCGGCTCGTCGAAGACTACGCCCGAAGCGACCTTCACGCCCTGGTCCTCCTCACGCCCGTGAGCGACCCCACCCAGTTCGGCGTCGCCGTGGTGGACGGCCGCGGGCGGGTGACCCGTCTGGTCGAAAAGCCCAAAGAGCCCCCGTCGAACCTGGCTCTCGTGGGGGTCTACGTCTTCGACCCGGCGGTGCATGAGGTCATCGAGGACCTGCGGCCGAGCTGGCGGGGGGAGTACGAGATAACAGACGCCATCCAGGGGCTCCTTGACCGGGGCTGCCGGGTGAAGGCCCACATGGTCCGGGGCTGGTTGAAGGACACCGGGAAACCGGAGGACCTGCTCGACGCCAACCGCCTGCTCCTCTCGCAGCAGACCGGGAGGATCGCGGGTGAGGTCGTGGACTCGGACGTGGCCGGCGAGGTGGTCGTCGAGCAGGAGGCGAAGGTCCTCCGGTCGGTGGTGCGGGGGCCGGTGCACGTCGCCGCCGGGGCCGTCATCGAGGACAGCTACGTAGGACCCTACACCTCGGTGGGGCGCAACGCCCGCATCCGCTCGAGCGATGTGGAGTACTCCATCATCCTCGACGAGTCGGAGGTCTCCGACCTTCCCTGCCGGCTCGACGCCGCCCTCCTCGGCCAGGGCGTGGTCGTCCGCGGCGGCGGGAACCGGCCGTTCCGCCACTCCCTGAGGCTGGTCCTGGGTGACCGGAGCGTGGTCAACCTATGAGGCGGGACGGGGAGCGCATCCTGATGACCGGCGGGAGCGGGCGGCTGGGAACCGAACTCCGACGTCTTTTGCCTGACCTCATCGCCCCGCCTCGCCGCGAGCTCGATATCACCCGCCCCGAGACCGTTGAGGCGGCTCTAGAGCGCTACCGTCCCACGGTGGTCCTGCACGCGGCGGCCTACACGGACGTGGCCGGAGCCGAGCGCGACCGAGAGACCTGCTGGCGGACCAATGTCAGGGGAACGTCGGCCGTGGTCTCGGCCGTGAACCGCACGGAGGCCGGGCTCGTCCACATCTCGACGGACTACGTCTTCGACGGGACTCGCGGCGGCTACCGCGAGGACGACCCCCTAGGCCCGGTCCTCAACTACTACGCCCTCTCGAAACTCGTCGCCGAGGAAGTGGCCCGCCTGGCCCGCCGGCATCTCGTCGTCCGGACGAGCTTCCGCCCCCGGGAATGGCCCTACCCGGTCGCCTTCACCGACGTCTACACCAGCCAGGACTACGTAGACGTCATCGCCCCGGACATCGCCCTGGTCGTCGCCAGGTGGCGCGATGTGCCGTACGACACCCTCCACGTCGCCACGGAGCGGAAGAGCGTCTTCGAGCTGGCCCGGCGCCGGCGCCCGGACGTGCGGCCCGGCAGGAAGAGCGAGGCGGGAGTACCCCTGCCCGACGACATCTCTCTCGACGTATCACGCTGGCTGGCCCTCAAGGCCCGCTGGAGGGAGGAAGCGACGTCATGACACCCCGCGACGAGGGCACCGGGGGCGCCGCCCTACTGCCGGAGGTCGCC
The DNA here is from genome assembly GCA_003541445.1 of Clostridiales bacterium. GTDB lineage: Bacteria > Bacillota > Sulfobacillia > UBA995 > UBA9673 > UBA9673. The sequence goes on from DPMO01000239.1 coordinate 8,869, forward strand.
CGCTCGCTGGTCTTCCAGGACTACCGCACCCGACCCGGGGTGGCCGGGGTCTTCCAGGTGCGCCTCGAGAAGCACCGGGCCCTGGAGGGCTGGTTCATGGAGTTCCTCCGGGTGACAGGCGGCCGCCTGGAGTGGCCGTCGCCCCGGGGGGGTCCCCCCTTCGAGGTGAGACAGGTCTCCCTCTCGCTGGCGGCCCCCGGACGCATCAACGCCTTCCACCTTCACCCTAAACGCGTCCAGGACGAAGTGTGGTGCGTGGTGAGGGGGACCCTCCTGGTCTGGCTCGTCGACGTGCGGGAAGGCTCGGCCTCGGCCGGGGTGAAGCAGAGGTTCGTCCTCAGCGGAGAAGAGCCCGCGCTCCTTTACATCCCGACCGGCGTCGCCCACGGCTACAGGGCCGGCCCCGACGGCGCCCTGCTCCTTTACGCCATGAACTCGCAGTTCGACCCCACGGACCCGAACGAGGGACGGCTCCCGTGGGACTACTTCGGGGAAGAGCTGTGGGCCGATGACCGCGGGTAGCTTCAGAAGGGTGCTCGTGACCGGTGGAGCGGGCTTCATCGGCTCGAACTACGTGCGCTACGCGCTCGAGCACCATCCCGAGTGGGAGGTCGTCGTCCTTGACAAGCTCACCTACGCCGGCCGTCTTGAGAACCTGCAGGACGTGTGGGACAAGGTCGAATTCGTCCGCGGCGACATCGCGGACCCGACCGCTGTGGCCCGGGCCGCGGCGGGAGTCGACGCCGTGGTCAACTTCGCGGCGGAATCCCATGTCGACCGCTCTCTGGCCGACGCCCGCCCCTTCGTCCGGACCAACGTCGAGGGGGTGCTCGTCCTGCTCGAAGCCTGCCGGCGCGGGGGCGTCCGGCGGTTCCTCCAGGTCTCCACGGACGAGGTCTACGGCGACCTTTCCGGCACCGACCGGCACTCCCTCGAGACCGACCCCCTGCGTCCGAGGAGCCCTTACGCGGCCTCGAAGGCCGGCGCGGAGCACCTCGTCCTGGCCTACCACGCCTCGTTCGGGCTCGACGTCGTCCTGACCCGCGGCTCGAACACCTACGGGCCCTTCCAGTACCCGGAGAAGATCATCCCTCTCTTCATCACCAACGCCCTCCGGGACCGCCCGCTGCCCGTCTACGGCGACGGGAGCGCCGTCCGCGACTACATGCACGTGGAAGACCACTGCCGAGGCGTCGACCTGGTCCTGCACCAGGGCGAAGCGGGGCAGGCCTACAATCTCGGGGCGCGCCTGGCCGTCTCCGCCCTGGAGGTCGCCCGCGCCATCCTGGATCTCCTGGGAAAGAGCCGGAACCTCATCACCTTCGTCCCCGACCGGCCCGGTCACGACTACCGCTATTCGGTCGACCCGTCCCGGGCGGAGGCCCTGGGATGGAAGCGGCGGTGGGACTTCGAAGAGGGACTCGCCGCGACGGTCGAGTGGTATCTGGCCAACCGCGAGTGGTGGCGAGGATTAGGGTGACCCCCGGCCCCGCGCTACTGGTCCCACCGGCTGCGGGCCCGTCCTCCCTTCACCCTCTGGAAGTGACGCGGAGGATGGGAGAAAGGCTCACACCAATCCTCCGAAGCGAGGACCTCCTCCTCGATGACTCTGGAGGGGCCCGGAGCGCCGGCGTCGTGGAAGGCGACCCACCCTCCCGGGACCACGAAGGGCGACCATTCGAGGAAGTCGGCTCTGACCGCCTCGTAGGTATGGTCGGCGTCGATGAAGAGCAGACCGATGTCTTTGTCCCAGGTAGAGGCCACTTCGGACGTCTTCCCCGTTATCGGGGTCACGATGTCGTCGAGCCCGAGCCACTCCATGTTGGCCTTGAACTCCGGGAACGTGCTGGCTCTCGGGTCCCAGAAGAGGTGCTGGTGCTCGGGGGAGCCTTTCCAGTGGTTCACGGCGTAAACGTGCGCCTTGCGGCCGGCTTTGCTCCCCAGTCCGAGGAAAGCCGTTGACCGGCCCTTCCAGCTTCCAAGCTCCACGATTGCCAGGTGCGGGGGAACGGTCGAGGCCAGGTAAGCAAGGCGCCGCCCCTCCTCGAGGCTGAACCAGCCCTCGATTTGGTCTATCTCGTCTTCGTTGGGCAGGATGAGGAAGGTCATCACTGGACCACCCTTCGCGAGGAGTGCCGGCCCCGGCCCCGCGACGCGCGCCGTGGGGCACCCCCCTCTCCCGTCAGGTATCGCTCGACAGGTGCCCTCCCGTCGTGGCGAAGGCCTCGACCCACGGAATCTCGTCCTTCCACTTGTCGATGAAGTAGCAGCGGTTGCGGTCGGCCACACTGCGGGGAATGCCGCCGCTCGCCCCACCGTAGTGGAAGTACGGGGCGTAGGTCGTGGTCATCCCCGGTTTACCCGCCAGGCCGAGGCGGAGGTTGTAGTCGGCGTCCTCGAAATAGGCCGGCGTGAAGGCCTCGTCGAAGGGTCCTATCTCCCGGTAGAGCGCGGGGCTGAGAAGGAAGCACGAGTAGTTGGCCTCGGGACGGTCCTCGCCGACGTCGGGCGGCGTGAACCTGGCGATGTCCTCAGGGCCGAGCCCGTACTCCTTCCGGATGTCCACGGGGCAGAGGAACCCGTAGCCCTTTTCTGCGGCCCGCTCCACGAGCCGGTCGAGGGTGAGGGGGTGGAAGAGGACGTCGTCGTTGGAGACCAGCACCCAGTCGGCCCCCCAGGCCAGCGCCTGGCTGATGCCGCGGTTCCAGGCGGCGGCCAGGGACGGAAGCCTGCCCGTCGAGTTGTCTACGATGAAGAGCTTCAGACGGTGCTCGGTCTCGAGCGTGTTCAAGGCGGCGAAGAGGAGGTCGGGCCGTTTGAAGTTGACGAACACCGCTCCGAGACGAACACGTCGAGCCACAGTCATCCGCCTACGCACCTCCGCACGCTCCTACATTTCCGGACGCCTGACGCCCTTCGTGCCCCTCAGGTCCGGCACGCCTTACGCCCCCGCGCGCCTCAGGACCTCCAGGTAGCGTTCTGCCACCCGGGGCCAGCTGTTCCGCTTGACCAGCCTGGCGGCGTTTGCGACGAGTCTATGGCGAACCTCTTCGTTGTCCTGGAGGTACCTGATGGCCCCGGCCAGGATGCCGGGGTCCGCTTTGGACACCTTCAGAACCTCGTCCTTCAGTTCGGAGAAGTACACGGCCCTGGTCGTCAGGACAGGGCGGCAGGAAGCCAGGGCGTCGTAGGCCATCATCGACGTGGAGACCGAGTTGCCGTGTCTCTCGTAGGGCAGGGCCACCACGTCCATGGCGTTCTGCACCCGCCCGAACCTCTCGTCAGGCAGTGACTCGTGGACGAGGACCACGTTGCCGAACTGGTTCCTGCCGGGCTGCCGGCCTGGTAGCCCGCATTCCTGGTAAATCTGGTCCACGGCCCAAGGGTTCGTCGGATGGATTGAGGCGTGGATGTACCCCATGACGTCGGGAAGCTTCTGAACCGCCTTGATGAGGTTGGGTATGTTCTTGTGAGGGGCGGCAAAGCCGAAGAAGCCGACGACGAAGGCGTCGGTCGGGAGGCCCAGCTCGGCCCTTACCTCCTCCCGCGGCCCGAAGGTCGAGCGGTAGTCGGGGCAGCCCATGGGGATGATGACCAGCCTGGTCTCGTCCGGCGGCGCCTTGCAGCCCAGCAGGTTGTCTCTCGCCGCCCGCGAGTGGACCACGAACCAAGCCCTCGTCCTGAACAGGAAGAGATGCTGGGCGTCCATCCACCCGCTCCGGTCGGTGTTGTGCATGGTGACAACGAGCGGAAGCTGGACTCTCTCGAGCGCTCTCAGGACCTGGATAAGGTTGAAGTAGTAGAGGCTGTACTCGTGCTGGAGCAGCACGCCGTCGTAGCGGCGCGCCCGTAGGCTCTCTCGCACGATGTCCGGGTGAGTGACGACGTCGGACTCAACGCCGATGACCCGAAGCCCGCCCTGCAGGCGGCTGGTGTAAGACGCGATGCCGCAAGGACGCCCCCAACTGGGGCAGATGATGAGCAAGCGCACGGGGTGACCCACTTCCCCCCTCATAGGACCAGAGAGGCTTCACTTGCCAACATGCTATGTATCAAGGCCGCAGCTAGTGCCCCATTGAGCTCGAGAGACGCGCGAGGCACATAACCCCGGGCGGAGGAGCCGAATAGAGTACGATGATGCCGACAGAAGGGATTGCCGCGGGGGAGTCGGACGGTGCCGCGCACCATCCTCTTCATCACCAGCCCGGAGATCAATTTCCTGGAGGACATCATCCACGAGGGGCTCGACGAGCTTCTGGGCCCGGAGCGGGTCATCTGCTACCCCTACAAGGACTACTCAAGGTTCCAGTACAACCTCTACCCCGAGTCGGCCCAGAAGCACCCGCACCGGATGCCGGTAGGCAGGCTGCGCCTGCTCGAGATGAGGGGCTCCGTGGACGCGGTCGTGGTGGGCAGCATCCGCGGCCAGGCCGTGAAGACGTGGGGTGAGCTGCAGGACGAATTCACCCGCTGCCCGGTGGCCATCCTCCACGGCGAGGAGAGCGACGACCCCTGGCCCACCGGCATCCGCTACACCCACCGCTTCAGGATGGACCTCCTCCCCGAGCAGTCGGAGCCCGGCCTCTTCCCCCTGCCCCTCGCCGCTCCGGCGCGGGTCATGCTCCCGGAGGACCTCCCGAGGGACATCGATGTCTCCTTGGTGGCCCGCTCGACGCACGACATACGACGCCGGTGCGCCGAGGCTCTCAGCCGGGAAGGTTTCCTCGTGCTCATGGACGTCGACCTTCCCCGCGAACAGTTCTGCTGGATTCTGAACCGGAGCAAGATCGCCGTGTCGACCCGGGGGGCGGCCTACGACACCTTCCGCTACTGGGAGATCCCCTACCACGGGGCACTGCTCCTGAGCCAGAGGCTCCCCATCCTGATTCCCGACAACTTCGTGGACGGTCAGAGCGCGGTGTTCTTCGACACCCCGGAGGAGATGATGGCCCGCATCCACGAGCTCCTCGCGGACCCGGGCCGTCTGGCCGAGATCGCCGCCAACGGGCGGCGCCTGTCCCACGAGAAGCACACGGCCAAAGCGAGAGCCCGCTACATGCTCGAGAGGATGGGGCTCACGGTCTAGCCCGCGGGCGGCTCCCGGCCGCCGGCCTGACGGCGGCGGCCGCGCCCCCGCCGCCGGGGTCGCGGTCAAAGTGAGGATCATCGGAAGCACAGGTGCTCCCGGTACCAGGCCACGGTCTCCCCCAGGCCCTCTTCAAGGGAGTAGCCCGGACTCCAGCCAAGAAACCGCCTCGCCTTCTCCGCCGACAGGTACTGCCGGTCGATCTCGGCGGACGCGGCGCCCTGGACGACCGGCTCCAGGTCGAGCCGTCCCATGAGGGCGCGGAGGAGGCGGACCATCTCCAGGACGGTCACCGGCGTCTCGGTCCCGAAGTTGAAGGCCTCCCCGCGCACCCCGGGCTCCGACAGGGCCTCGGCCAGGAGGAGGTAGCCCCGGACGGCGTCCAGCACGTACAGGTAATCTCTCGTGTGCGTCCCGTCGCTCCGGATCACGGGCCGCCGGCCGAGGGTGAGCGACCGTATCGTCCCCGGGACCAGGCGGTTGAAGTTCAGGTCGCCGCCCCCGTAGATGTTCCCGCACCGCACCAGCGCCGCCGGCAGGTCGTAGGTGCGGGCGTAGGCCTGCGTGATGAGGTCGGCGCAGCTCTTGGAGACATCATACGGGTAGCTTCCCCTGAGGGGCATGTCCTCGGTGTAGGGAAGCTCTTCGTGGCGGCCGTAGGCCTTGTCGGTCGAGGCCACGATCACGCGCCGGACGGTCCGGCTGTGCACGCGCACCGCCTCGAGCAGGTTGTAGGTGCCGCGGATGTTGGCCTCGAACGTGGCCAGGGGGGACCGGTTGGCCGTCCCCACGATGGTCTGGGCGGCGAGATGGAAGACGGTCTCGACCTCGTACTCGTTCAGGACCCGCTCGAGGGTCCGGTAATCCTCGACATCGCCTCTCACCGAGGTCACCCGCTCGAGATACCCGCTCAGCAGCAGCCAGCAGCGTGGGACGTGGTCCCGCACCAGGCACACCACGTCGGCCCCCCGGTCGACCAGCTCCTTCACAAGCCACGAGCCCACGAAGCCGGTCCCGCCCGTCACGAGGACCGGGCGGCCGCTCCAGAACCCCACGCTAGTCCCACACCTTCCACGGAGCCCGGCCGGAAGCCCACATCCTGTCCAGCTCCTGGACGTCTTTCAGGGTATCCATGCCGTGCCAGAAGCCGTCGTGCCGGTAGGCCATGAGCTGGCCGTCAAGGGCCAGCCTCTCGAGGGGGTCCCGCTCGAGCACCGTCTCGTCCCCGGCAAGGTAGTCGAAGACCCCGGGTTCGAAGATGAAGAAGCCGCCGTTGACCCATCCGCCGCTCCCCACCGGCTTCTCGGCAAAGCGGGTGACCCGGTCGCCGTCAAGTTCGAGTTCGCCGAAGCGGCTCGGAGGGCGGACGGCGGTGAGCGTGGCCAGCCGCCCGTGTTCGCGGTGGAAGCGCACCAGGTCGGAGAGGTCGACGTCGGCCACCCCGTCGCCGTAGGTCATGAGGAAGGTCCCCTCCCCGACATACGGCCTCACCCGGAGGAGGCGGCCTCCGGTCTGGGTGGTGAGCCCGGTGTCCACCAGTGTGACCATCCAGTCCTCCCGGGCGCCGCCCAGGGTCTCGACGCGCCCGTCCGCCAGGGAGACGACGAGGTCGCTCAGCATGTGGTGGCGCTCCAGGAAGTAGGCCTTGATGACCTCGGCCTTGTAGCCCAGGCACACGACGAAGCGGGTGAACCCGTGGTGAGCGTAGATCTTCATGATATGCCACAGTATGGGCCGCCCGCCGACCTCAACCATGGGCTTCGGCTTGTTGGCGGTCTCCTCGGCCAGCCGCGTGCCGAGACCGCCGGCGAGGATGACGACTACGACGCCCGCTCGCCTCCCCTCCGCGGCGGCCGGCGGACCGGCCGGCGCGGGTCGTCCTGTGAAACCAGCCTATGCCTGCGGTCATGACGCGGTTCCGCGGCGGCGCGGGGTTCCGCGGCGGTGAGGGCCTCCGCGGCGCGGCGGCGGTGTCAGAGGAACCTGTCCAGCTCCCGCGCCAGCCCGCCGCAGGTCGCGGTCAGGGACCAGCCGGCGCTGTCCTCACGGGCCCGTCTCCCCCGCGCCGCGGCCTCGCCGGGCCGCTCGACCACCCTCCGCATGAGGCAGCGCAGGTGCTCAAGACTCGGCCGGGCCCAGCACTCGCCATCGTAGAAGCTGGCCACGGAGTCCCCGGCGGCCGGCTCGAACCCTTCCACTTCGATGAGGTAGGAGTTCTCGTGGGTCATGAAGTCGAGGTTCCCGCCCCACCCCGTTCCGATGGTGGGGAGCCCGGAGGCCATGGCCTCGAGGTACGGGCGCCCGAACCCCTCCCCCCGCGACGGGAGGACGAAGGCGTCGCAGGCGGAGTAGAGGCGGGCCATCTCGGGGGCGGTGAGCCGGGCGGTCAGGAGCCTCACGGGCGGGGCCGTGCCCGGACGGCGGTACCCCGTCTCCTCGGCGACCACGCGTGCCAGCTGCCGCCTCTGCTCCTTCTCTGAGAGCCCGAACGGCCTGGTCTTCAGCACAAGGAGCACCCCGTCGGCGGCGGTGAACTCCCTCAGGTAGGCCCGCAGGAGGATGTCCCACCCCTTGCGCGCCTGCCAGGCGAACACCGACAGGAACTTGAACCGGGAGCTGTCGGCGTCGCCCGGCCGCCAGGGCAGGACGCCCTCCTCGGCGCCCCCGCCGCGCGGGGCCGCCCGCCCGTGACCTCCGCTCGCACT
>DPMO01000257.1 GCA_003541445.1 Clostridiales bacterium
GGGGGGTTTTTCAGAGGCCTCGCAGACTCTTGTGTGACTTCCTCAGGACCCAGTTGGGCAACCTCGACGTCTTCATCAGATACGGGAAGGCCAAGGGATGGCAGGAGACGGCGCCGACGTTCAAGACCGGCCGGACCGTGGACACGGAACAGCGCGGCAGATATTCTCGTCGTTCCTCTTCGACGAACTGGACCTCTTCGACCGCTTTCTCCGCTACGGGAAGATGAAGGGCTGGACGCAACCTCCCCCCAGCTACAGCGAACCCGCCGGCTGACCTCATCAGAGCCGGGACCCGTACCTCAGGATGAAGAGTTCCAGAGCCGCTTCCGGCTCACGACGGCCGCTCTTGACCTCGAGGTCCATGGCGGCGAGGCTCCGCATCATCTCGATGAGCTGGGCCCGGTCGAAGTTGCGGGCCTGGGAGAGGTAGCCGCGCACGACCCAGGTCGGAAGCTTGAGCCTCTTCTCGATCTCGCGCACCTCGGCCCCGCCCTCCACCATCTCCCGGGTGATGAAGACGAGCCGGACCTGGCGGACGACCATGGCCATGAGCCGTAGGGCGGGTTCGCCCTGTTCCAGAAGACGGCGCAGCTTGGCGACCGCATCGTGCGAGCGGCGATGCCCGACGAGGTCCACAAGCTCGAACACGTTCGCCTCGGCCGAGGCCGTCGCGGCCGAGGCGACGTCCTCCGCCCGGATCCGGTTCCCGGGGCCGACGTAGGTGATGAGCTTCTCCAACTCCCTTTCGAGAACGGCGAGGTCCTGGCCCGAACGCATGACAAGGGCCTGCGAGGCGTCAGGGTCGATGGACCCTCCGAGCTCGCCGGCGAGCTTCCTCACCCAGACCTCGGCCGACCTTGCCGTGGCCGGGAAGCACCTGATGACGTCGGCGGGCGGCTCCAGCCCGGCCCCCGCCTTGAGGAGCGGGCTCGAGGCCGGGAGGTCCCGGCTCAGGCTGAGGACCAGACGGCAGCCCGGCGGCACCTCCCCCAGGAAGGACGCCCAGCGTCGGACGGCCTCCGCCCGGGAGGAACCCCCCGAGGAGCCGGCGGCCGCGTCCCCGCCGCGGCCGGGCTCCTCCCCGTCCTGCCCGTCCTGCCCGGAACCGGCGCCACCGCCCGTCTCCGTCGTCCCGCCACGCCTCTCCCCGACAAGCTCCTCCGGGTCACGCACCACCACGAGGCGGTGGGGGGCCATCACCGGAGGTGTCAGGACGGCCGACCTGACGGCGTCCAGGCTCGCCCCGCCGTGCTCGAAGACGGTGTAGTTGAAGGCCTCGAAAGCGGGCTCGACCGTCCGCCGTCTGATGGCCCGGATGAGACGGCTGTGGTAGTAGGTCTCGGGGCCGTGGATGATGAAGACGCCAGCCAGGGTCCCAGGGTCGTCCTTCTCAAGGCTGACCAGGGCAGCCTCAGCGCTGCGCAAGATTCTCCCCCTCAGGTCCACCTCGCCTATGTGACGAGGCCCGCCAGTCCTTCGTCGCCGGCGCGGGCCGCCCCTTCCGGCGCGAACGGCCATTCGAAGCGGCGCCCGGAGAGGAAGGTCCGGACACACACCACCCGTCCCCGGACGTCGAACGTGACGGCGCCGTCGTCCCGGGTGACGAAGACGACGGTGCCGGCCTCCTTCAGCCGCGAGAGGGTCTCCGGGGCAGGGTGTCCGAACGGGTTGGGCCCGGCGCAGACGACGGCGCAGGCCGGGGTCACCGCCGCCAAGAACTCCTCGCTGGTCGCGTTGGCGCTGCCGTGGTGCCCCACCTTCAGCACGAGGACGTCGAGAGCTCCGGTCCCGGAGCTGGGCGCGGCCGGGCCCCCACCCCCGGACCGGGCCGGTCGTCCGAGGACCCGGCCACCAGCCTCTCCGAGGAAGGCCAGGAGCGCCCTCTCGCCCGTCTCCTCGAGGTCCCCGGGCAGGAGGAAGGAGGCGGGACCTGAGACCAACCGGAGGACGAGGCTCCGGTCGTTCTCGAGGGAGGACGGTGAGTATCCCTCCGCCTGACGTGCGCCGGCCCCGAGACCCCCCGCCGGCGGCCAGAGCACGGCGGCCGTCACGCCCTCCGGGGAGACGAGCCGGTCGCCGGGCCTCACCTCCCTGACCGGGATTCCCCTGGCTCTGACCGCTTCCAGCAGAGCCTCGGCCATGGGGGTCCTCTCCTCCCCGCACCGGAAGCCCCCGGCGGCGACCACCACCTCCCCCACCGCGAGGCTCGGGTCGGCGACGACCTCCACCAGCCCCCCGATGTGGTCGTCGTGCAGGTGGCTCACCACGACCCAGTCGATCCTGCGCACCCCGCGCCAGCGGAGGTAGGGAAGGACGACCCGCTCGCCGGCGCCGGCCGGGCCCCCGTCGACCAGGAGGGACTTCCCCCCGGGGAAGAGGACCAGGACCGAGTCGCCCTGACCGACGTCGAGAAAGACGACCTCCAGCCCCGGCGAACCGCCGCCTCGAGCCGCCAGGGCTCCGGCGACCGCATCCGCGGCCGCCGCCCCGGTGCCGGCCGCGACGGCCACCAGAACGCACAGAAGAACCCGCCGCCCGGCCCGGTCCCTGCCGGCTCCCCTCACGACCCAGACCAGGGCGAGGTAGTAGAGGACCACGCCCCAAAGGGCCGGACGCCCGGTGATGACCGAGGCCAGGGGAAGGGAGGCGAAGACCCCGGCGCTTCCCGCCATCAGCCGCAGGAGGACGGACGCGGCCGCGAAGGCGGGGGCCGCGAGGGCCTGCCCGACCGGACCCGCGGCGGCCCCGGCCAGGCAAGAGATGAGCCCGGCCCCGAGCCCGGCCGTCAGAGCCAGCCCGGAAAGAGGGACGACGGCGGCGTTGGCCAGGAGACCGGCCAGAGAGACCTCCCCGAAGTGCCAGGCCAGCACCGGGGCCACGGCCGCCTGGGCGGCGGCACTGACAAGCACGGCCTGCAGGACGACAGACGCGATGCGGCCGGACCCGCCCGACCTCCGCCCCCGGCGCCAGAGGTGCGGGTAGATGTAGAGGATGCCCAGGGTGGCCGCATAGGAGAGCTGGAAGCCGGGGTCGAGGATGATGAGCGGCCGTCGGCAGAGCATGACGAGGGCCGCGAGGCAGAGCGGACCGGTCACGTCCCGTCGCCGTCCGAGCCAGAGGTAGAGGAGGCCGGCCTCGGCCATGAGGGTGGCCCGCACCACGGAGGGACCCAGCCCGGTCATGACGGCGTAGCCGGCCAGGACGAGGGCTGTCGCCGGCCAGAGGACCGCCTCGCGCCGCCGCCCCCGCAACCCCAGGACCCCGAGGAAGGGGCGGGCGAAGAGCCAGAACCCTCCGGCGACGAAGGCCACGTTCGAGCCTGACACGGCGAGGATATGGAACACCCCTGAGCGTCGGAAATCCCGGACGGTCTCCGGCGGCAGCCGGCTCGTGTCGCCGAAGAGGAGCCCGTCAAGAAGAGCCGCCTGCTCGGCGGGCAGGTTGGCCGCCACGGCCGCCCTGAGCCTCTCTCTCGCCGCCCGACAGAGGCCGGCGAAGGCCCTCAGCGGACCCCCCACCCCGCCGCCGGC
>DPMO01000083.1 GCA_003541445.1 Clostridiales bacterium
TACAGCCGGTGCTTCCGCAGAAGGTTCAGGGCCATCGCCCGCCCCTTGACCGTGAGGGCGATACCCCGGTAGGGCTCGTAGCGGCACAGACCAAGGCTGTCCAGCCGACCGGCCATCTCGGTCACCGACGCCGGTGACACATTGAGGTCCTCGGCCACTGACTTCAGCTGGATACGTCTGTCGATACCGCCGAGCTTGCATATCGACTGCAGATACTGCTCGACACTCGGGCTCGGCAAGAGGATTCACCCTTATCTAACAAAACTCCTTAGGCTTGCCTAAAACAATTCTAGACCACGGACACGTCGGCTGTCCAGACCCAAGACGGCCGAGACGACAAGCAGGGAGAGGAGGAGATGGCAGGTATAATTTTATCTGGCATACAATTCTAATCTTTAAAAGCATCGTGGCGACAGGCTGAGACAACAGCCGGCACCCACCGAAAGGAGAGATGTTGTTCATGCGTTTCGGCAGGTGGAGTTCTGACGAGGGGGACTATATCACGCACGAAGGTTCGGTTCCGTCCGCCCACCGCTACGGCCTGCCGGCCGCGGCGTTCGTCATCATCTGGGCGGCAGGCTCCTATGCTTCCTGGTTCTTCGGGTACTACCTCGGGTTCGCCGCGGCGTTTCTCGCCGCCCTGTTCGTCTCGAGCTCGATGAAGGTCGCGGCCGAATGGGAGCGCATGGCCGTCTTGAGGGCGGGGAAGTTCCACCGGATGGCCGGCCCGGGCATCTTCTTCATCATCCCTATCCTCGACACCGTGCCCTACATCCTGGACCTCCGCATAATCCCCTACAACGTTCCCAAGCAGAAGACCCTGACCAACGACAACGTCCCCGTGACGGTCGACGCCGTCGTCTACTACCGCATCGCCGACCCGAAGGCGGCGGTCCTCAACGTGGAGGACTACAGGCGGGCCACCCAGTGGGGAGCGACGACCGTCCTCAGGGACCTCATCGGGAAATCCACCCTCGACCAGCTCCTCTCAGAGCGCGAGCATCTGGGCCGGGAGATCCGCAAGCACCTCGACGCCCTCACCGGAGATTGGGGTATCGAGGTCCGCAACGTGGAGGTCCGTGATGTCGTCATCTCCGAGCAGCTCGAGGATGCCATCGCCCGCGAGCCCGCCGCCGAGCGCGAGAAGCGGGCAAGACTCAAGCTGGCCGAGGCCGAACTCCTCGCGGCCAAGACCATCCTCGACGCCGCCCGGACCTACGAGCAGGACCCGGTCGCCCTCCAGCTCCGGTCGATGAACATGGTCTACGAGATGTGCATGGAGGGCCGCTCGACGGTCATCTTCGTGCCCACGGAAACCAAGCGGGCCATGCCCGTCCCCGTCGGTGTCTACGGCGTCGTCGACAAGCTCCGCGGTGCAGGGGAAGAAGACACGGGCCCGGCAACGAGGCCTCAGGGACGCGGAGAGGACACAGAGGACACGGGCGAGGCCTAGCCTGGCCCTACCGTCCGTGTCGAAGCCACTCGAACCCGGCGATGACGGTGAGGGCCCAGGCGGCGCCGGCCGCGAAACCGGCGGCCACGTCGCTCGGGAAATGGACGCCGAGGTATATCCGGCTAAGGCCCACCAGCAGCGTCACGACGGCCGCCGCGGCGGCCAGGACGGCGGGGTGTGTGTGCCGGCCGCCGCGGGCCGTCGAGAAGGTCACCGCCACGACATAGGACGAGACCGCGAAGAAGGCCAGCGTGACCATGGCGTGCCCGCTCGGGAACGAATAGCCGAACGCCTCCGACAGGGGCGGCAGGTCGGGCCGCGCCCTCTGGAAGACGGACTTGAGGGCGCTGTTGAGAAGCCAGGCCCCGCTGAGGGCGATGAGGACGGCCCAGGCCCCGTGCCGGGCCTGCCGGCGCGGGAGGGCCGCCGACGCCGGGAAGGCGCTCCAGACCCAGGCCGCCGTGAGGAGTCCGAGCGGCACGAGGAACGCCGCGGACCCGAGCCACGTCACCGCCTGCATCAGGACCGTCACCAGCGGGTGACGGAGGCCTGCGAGCCATCCGGCGACCAGGGCGTCAAGGTCCGCCACCCGGCCGCTGGCCACCGCGCAGGCCAGTCCGGCGAACAGCCCGACCAGCACGGCGGCCGAAAGCGCGGCCGTCCGCGGGCTGAGCCGCCAGTGAGGCCTCTCCCGGTCCAGCCTTCCTCCCCCTTCCGCCAACCAGGGAGCAGACAGCGCCCCGCTCCCGCACGTGCCCGGTGTGCTCAAGTATCACCATTCTACCGCACCGAGCCCCGGTGCGTCTCACTGCGGAACCGACGGTCCGCCCGAACACGAGGAGCGCACCAGGGGCCCGGCGGCAACCTCCTCGAACCCCAGGCGGCGGGCGTGGGCGGCCAGCCGCTCGAACTCGGCCAAGGATACGTAGCGGGCGACAGGCCGACGGGCTGGCGTCGGCCGCAGGTACTGCCCGAGCCACAGGCGCCGGCACCCGGCCCGGGCCAGGTCCCTCATCACCCCGAGCACCTCCGCCCCGTCCTCTCCCAGCCCCAGGAGGAGGCCGGACCGGGTCGGGACCCCAGAAGCCGAGGCCCGGGCAATCAAGGCGAGCGCCTCGGCGTACTCCGCCCCGGGGCGGACCCGTGGGTAGAGGCCTGGGACGCTCTCAAGGTTGTGGCCGACGACATCGGGTCGCGCCCGCAGGACCGTCTCCATGGCGCCCGTCCTGCCCCGGAAGTCCGGGACCAGGACCTCCACCAAGGCTCCCGGGAGTTCCCGGCGAAGGGCGTGGACGGTCGCCGCGAACTGGGCAGCCCCACCGTCAGGGAGGTCGTCACGGGTCACCGAGGTCACGACCACGTGCCTCACCGCCACCCGGCCGGACGCCGACGGCGGGACCCCGGAGCGGGCCGCGGCCTCCGCCACCCTCCGGGGTTCGTCCGGGTCGGGCGGCGCGGGCGCCCGTCCCCGGGCACGCGGCAGAAGGTGCAGGCCCGCGTGCAGACCGGGCCCAGGATCAGGTAGGTCACCCTCCCTTCCGCTCGGCAGCGCGCCTGGTTGGGACAGTCGGCCGCGGCGCAGACCGTCGGCTGGGCCGGCGGCCCCGCAGGGTCCAGCGCCGTGACGCCCCCCGCACCCGAGGCCGTCTCCGAAGGACGGGCCCTCAGGACGAGCCAGGGCGCCCTGTGGCCGGTGAGTTCCTCCGGAGCCAGAGGCACCGGCTCGAGCCCCAGCCGTTCGGCCAGGGCCGCCGCCACCTCGCACCCCAGGGCCCTGCGGTCCACGTGCCTACCGGTCAGACTGGCGAGGTCCGTGACCCTCCCGCCGGGCTCACCGCAGGGATGGACCAGCGCGAAGCCCGGACCGCGCTCCGGCTCCAGGTTCAGGGCCAGGCCGTGGCCTGTGACACCGTCCATCACCTCGAGCCCGACGGAGGCGGGCTTGCGCCCGTCCACCCACAGCCCCCTGTCAACCGAGCACGGGACCTCCAGGCCCAGACGACTGAACGCCGACCGGGCCGCCTCGAGGAGATGGTTCGCGAAGTCCACCGGGTCGAGCCCCAGACGGCGGACGTCTACCACAGGGTAGACCACCAGTTGACCAGGCCCGTGGTACGTCGCCCGCCCCCCGCGTCCGACGACGTGGAGGGCCACGCCGTACCGCGCGAGCTCGGCCGCCGGGACCGTCAGTTCCTCCGAGGGGGCGCCGGCCTCGCGGCCCAGGGTCACGACCGGCGGGTGGGCGGCCGTCACGACGACGTCGGGCAACCTCCCGGCGAGGTTCTCACAGGCCCACCACCTCGCTCTGTGGAGGTACGTACGGTAGTCCAAAAGGCCGAGGTGCGCGTGAGCAAGCACCGCCGGTGGCCGACGGTGTCGAACGGGCCTTTCGGAGCGGAACCGCCCGTCCCGTCCGGCCCCCATCGCGCGCGGCCCGGGGCGCTCCCGAGCCGGATTCATGCCGGCCGACCCTCACTCCTGAGTCTCCGGAGGGCGTCCCGGGCCGCGTCACCGAGCGACTCCGACCAGGTCAGGTGGGCCAGCGGCACCCGGGCCAGGTCATCCAGACACCACCCCGCCAGGACGACCAAGACGAAGAGGGCGGCCAGCTCGGTGGCTCCGGGGCAGACCGTCTTCCGGGAGGCCGTGGGCCTGCAAGAGGGCCTCCAGCCCGAGCCCGTGCGTCCGCGGCCGGCGTCCCGCCGCGACGACGGCCAGGTCGAAGGCCCCCGTCCCTGTCAGGTCGCGGACGTCGGTCCCGGTGAGCACACTGACCCCGAGGCTCTCCAGGCCGGCGCGGACGAGCCTGCCTACATCCTCTTCCTCGTCGGGGAGGAGGTCCGCGAGCTTCTCGACAAGGGTGACGTGTGACCCCTGCAGGGCAAGGACCCGCGCCGCCTCCACGCCCCCGGGACCGCCCCCGACCACGAGGACCCGCTTCGCCGGTCGGTCCCTGCTCCACCCTCGAGCGGCGCCCGCTCGGACCCGGTGGCCAGAAGCACGGCCGAACCCTCCAAAACGCGGCCGCTCACCTCGACTCTCGGTGGCCCGTCCGGCTCGCCAGGGATGAGCCTTCCCTCGCCGGCCGCGAGCTCGACCCCGAGGTCGGCCAGGACGTTCTCGACGCCGCCCCGGACCGCGTTCACGGCCCGCTCGACATGCGCGTGCAGCGAACCGCCGGAGCCGGTAGGCCGAGTGCCGGCCAGATACTCGAGAGCCGCCCTCGTCGGAACGCAGCCCCGGTTGAGACAGACCCCGCCGACGCTCCCCTTCTCGACCAGCACCACCCGCGCCCCGGCCTCGGCGGCCGCGACCGCTCCGGCGTACCCGGCCGGACCGCCCCCGATGACGACGAGGTCGAACGCCCCCCCGTCCCGCCGTCGCCTGCGCACCTCGAAGCGGGGTTCCTCCGGCGGTAGCCAGTGTGTCGGAGGGTCCTCGAGCCTTGCGGCGACCGCGTCAAGGAACATCGCCGCCGGCGCCCCGTCGACGGCCCGGTGGTCGAAGGTCAGGCTGAGCGGTAGGACGGGAGCCACGGCCACCCCGTCCCCCTCCGCCACGGCACGGCGGGTCAGCCGGCCCACTCCGAGAACGGCCACCTCCGGGGGGTTGGTGATGGGTGTGAACCATTCGACCCCGAACGGTCGGAGGTTGCTTACGGTGAAGGTGCCCCCGGAGACGTCGTCGGGGTCGAGACGGCCCGCGCGGGCCTGCCGCTGGAGTTCCCGGCGCCGCCGGGCGAGCCCGGCGAGCGTCTCCCGGCCAGCCCTGCGGTCACCGTCGCCAGCAACGGACCCGGTTCCGGAAATCGGAGGACGTCCGGCCGTGGGTCCGATTTCGAGGCCCTCCCGGCGTTCCTCGAAGGCGACGCACCTGCCTGCGGCGTACCTCACCTCGAGGAAGACCTCGATACCGTGTGGGGCCAGGATTTCAGCCTCCAACCTCGTTGACAAAGCTGGGAGGAAGATTATAATGACTACCGGGTATATACCCAGTAGTGCTTATCCTGCGGGTGGGAGATGTTCTACCTGACCTAATCGAGCGATGAGACCAAGAACGCCTGAACGAGAGGAGGGAATCAACGTGCCGAGAGGTGACAGGACGGGACCGGCAGGTTTCGGTCCGATGACCGGCCGCGGCCTCGGGTACTGCGCGGGGAACGTCGTTCCCGGTTTCATGGTCGGACCCGGCTGGGGCCGTGGCTGGGGTCGGGGCCGCGGCGGCGCCTGGGGCCGCCGTTGGGGCTTCCGGGCAGGCTACTTCGGCCCTCCTTGGGGACCCTGGACGTCTCCGGGCTGGTACCCCGGCCCGGGTGCCTACCCCGCGCCCTACCCGGCCTACGCGGCTGACCTGCCGTCGGAAGAGGATGTCCTGAGGCGTGAGGCCAAGGCCCTGAAGGAGCAGCTCGAAACTGTCGAGGCCCGCCTAGAGGAGCTCCGTCGCGGAGACGACCGTGACGACGATGATGACAGACAGGGTTGATAGGCCCGTGATCATCTCCGTGGCGAGCGGGAAGGGCGGGACGGGAAAGACCACCCTCGCGGTGAATCTCGCCCTCGCCCTTTCCGCCTTTCATGATGTCCGGCTTATCGACGCCGACGTCGAGGAGCCCAACGCCCATATCTTCTTGAGGCCGGACCTCACGGGCAGGCGCACGGTGGAGCTGCCGGTGCCGGAGGTCGACAAGGACCGCTGTAGCTTCTGTGGCCGATGCGCCGAGGTATGCGCCTACGGGGCCGTCACGGTCATAGCCGACAGCGTTCTCGTGTTCCCCGAACTCTGTCACGGATGCGGAGGCTGCACCCTGCTCTGCCCGGAGAAGGCCGTGACCGAGCGGCCCCGAGCCGTCGGCGTCGTCGAGTGGGGCCTGGCCGGTGAGGTGGCCTTCGTCCACGGCCGGCTGAATCCCGGAGAAGCCCTGGTTCCGCCGGTGACCCGGGCCGTCAAGGAGTTCATCAGGCCTGACGGGCTCACCATCATCGACGCCCCTCCCGGAACAGCGTGTCCGGCGGTAGCCGCCGTCTCCGGCAGCGACTACTGCATCCTGGTCACGGAGCCGACCCGCTTCGGTCTGAATGACCTGGATCTGGCCGTCGAGATGGTCCGGAAGCTCGGCCTCCCGGCCGGCGTCGTGATCAACCGGTTCGACCTGGGTGACGGACGCGTCGAGCAGTACTGCGCCCGGCAGCGCCTTCCGGTCCTCGGGCACCTTCCCTTCGACCGGAAGCTGGCCGTCGAGAGAGCGACAAGGAGGTGCCGAAGGCATGAAGGTGGCCGTATCGTCGCGAGGTCCCGACCTGGAATCCCCGGTCGACCCGAGGTTCGGCCGGTGCGCCTACTTCATCATCGTCGACCCGGAGACCCGCGAGTTCGAGGCGGTGGCCAACCCGGGGGTCCAGGCGGCGCACGGCGCAGGGACACAGGCCGCCCAGGTCGTGGGAAGCCGCGGGGTCGGGGCCGTCATCACCGGGAACATCGGCCCGAACCCGATGCGGGCCCCCTCCGCCGCAGGCATCGAGGTCTACGCCGGAGCCGGCGGGACCGTGGCCCAAGCCCTGGACGCCTATGTCAGCGGGAACCTTACCAAGGTCTCGTCGCCGACCGTCGCGACCCACTCCGGTCTCGGGCGTGGAGGCGGCGGGGGCCGCCGGCGGTTCAGCACCTCCTGACCGGCGGACCCCGATTCGAGCGCTTGGAGGGACCATCCATGAAGATTGCCGTAGCCACGGACGGCGCGGTAGTCGCCGCCCACTTCGGCCGTTGCCCCGCCTACACGACTTTCGTCGTCGAAGGCGGCGAGATCGTCAACAGGCTTGTCGTCCCCAACCCCGGGCACGAGCCGGGCCGGCTCCCCCGCTACCTCGCCGACCTCGGGGTCGACGTCATCGTCGCCGGCGGGATGGGAAGGAGAGCCCACGCCCTTTTCGCCCAGCAGGGCATCGAGACCGTCGTCGGGGCCAGCGGCCCGGTGGACGAGGTCGTCCGAGCCTTCCTGGCCGGCCGGCTCGAGACGGGACCGAGTCTTTGTGACCACGGCCCGGCGGCCGAAGGTGCCTGCTCCCGCCAAGGCGGCCACCGCAGCCGGGAGGACCACGGAACGGCAGGCTGACGAGGATGCCTGATTTCGACGGGACGGGGCCCCGCGGCCGGGGGCCGGGAACAGGCCGCGGCCGCGGACCCTGCCGGCGGTCGCCAGCCGGCCGCGGGGGACGGTGGGCGATACCCACCGCCGCGTGGGCCCTGCTCGACCTGGTCCTCGGTCGGGGCCTCGCAAGCCGGGGCGGTCGCGGGAACGCGGGCCGGAAAGGCAGGCCCCGAGGCGGTCGCGGAGGCGGGGGCAACCCCTGACCAGGGCGAAGGGACCTCCTGACAGAACATAGAACACAAGGGGGACACTAGAACCTGCAGGCAGCCGTGTGAGCCCTCCAGGCTATGACCACGGCACCGGGAGGAATGTGATTGCCTCGGCCGCGCAAGCCCCGCTTCGTCGAGTTTCTCCCCCACGTGACCTACTTCAAGCCCGCCGGGGTCCCGATGGCCGCTCTCGACGAGGTGCGCCTCGGAGTGGACGAACTCGAGGCCCTGCGCCTCAAAGACCTCGAGGGGCTCGACCAGGAGGAGTGCGCCAGGCGCATGAACCTGGCCCAGAGCACCTTCCAGCGCCTGCTGGCCGGCGCGCGCGAGAAGCTCACCCGCGGAATCGTCGAGGGCAAGGCCATCCGCATCGAGGGCGGCGACTACCGCTTCGTCGCCCGCACCTTCTTCTGCCCGGAATGCGGGAGCCGCTGGAGACGTGAGGCGCCGCCTCCCGCGGAACCCCCTGAGACCTGTCCTGCCTGCGGGAACCCCGACATCGCCCCCCACTGGCGGGGAGGGCGTCGGCACGGGAGGAGGGGACGCTGAAAGGGCGCCCCCCTCTTGCCGTCAGCCGGTGAGGTAGGCCTCGATCTGACGGGTGTGGTACCTCTCGTGCCAGGCCATCCTCCGCAGGACCTTCCTCGCCGTCCACGTCTCGGAATGCGGGTCGTGGCGGGTCGTGCGCTGGCGGTCCTCGTCGCTGAGGTCATCGG
>DPMO01000254.1:0-1812 GCA_003541445.1 Clostridiales bacterium
GCTCTACCGGGTGGCCTCCAACACTTGTCTCGACCAGCTTCGCCGGAGGAAGCGGTCTCTGGAGACCCTTTCTCTGGACGACGCGGTCGAGACGGAGTCAGGCTCTCTCCGCCGGACCGTGGCCGACTCCAGCGTGGAACCTGAGAAGCTGGTCCTCCGTGAGGAGGTCCGGGCCGAGATACGGGGCGCCGTCACCGGGCTCCCTCTCGAGCAGAGGCTGGCCGTCCTCCTCCGCGACTTCGAGGGCCTGGCCTACGGGGAGATCGCCGAGGTCCTCGGGTGTTCCCTCGGGACGGTGAAGTCGCGCATCAATCGCGGCCGGGCGGCCCTCAGGAAACGTCTCGCCGCCCGGGAACTTCTCCCCGCCGCCGGCGTCTACAGCGTTGGCCAGGGTCCGCGGTCCGGCCGGGAGCAGGACCGGCGGCCGGGCCCCGAGGCGCCCGGAGGGCGGGCCGCCGGGCCCGGGACCGGGCCGGCGAGAGGAGTCGATGGCTGATGTCTCCGATGAGCTGCAGGCGGGCCGGGAGCCTTCTCTCGGCCTATCTGGACGGTGAGCTCGACCCGAGGACCAGACTCTCCCTCACGGAGCACCTCGACTCCTGTGCGGCGTGCAGGTCCGAGCTGGAGGCCCTCCGGGCCACGGCGGCGCTCGTACGGAACCTGCCGAGGGAGGAGCTCCCCGAGGGCTTCCATTCCGCCCTGCTCCGGAAGGTCGGGGCCGCGGCCGCGGCAGCCTCCGGGGGTGCCGTCCGTCCCGGCCGCTCCCCGACGGGGAGCCTGGCCGCGTTCTGGGAGGGCCTCACCGCAGGCCTGAGAAGCCGTCCTTTCCGGGGGGTCGCCGCCGCGGCCGCGGTGGTCGTCCTGGTCCTGTGGGCGGGGAGCTTCGCCTTCTACCTCGGGGCCGACGTACCGGGCTTCGAACTCCTGGGACTGCGGGGCAAGGGCGATGTCGGCCGGTTCCCGGGGACCGAACACGTCGCATCAGGGCCGGGGGCGGAGCCCCCGGGGATGGACTCGGTCTCGGCGCCGGACGAGCACGGCGGCACGAAGTCGTCCGACGGTCTGGAGGGGACCGTGAGCCCTCCGGGTGCGGGTGAGGGCCTGACCGCGGGCGACTTCGGCGCCCTGGGTCTCGACACCGCGCCGGGCCGGCAGATAATCCTGACGGCCCACCTTTCTCTGGCCTGCGAGGACGTGGCCGCGGCGAAGGACCGGGCCGTGGCCGTCGTGGAGAGCGCCGGGGGGTTCGTGGAGTCCCTGACCTACTGGGACGACGGGTCCGGAGGGCGCTCGGCGAGCATGGTCCTGAGGGTCCCGACAGAGCACCTCGCCGAGACCCTCACCCAGCTCCGCTCGCTGGGGAGGCTCCTGTCGGAGCAGGTCTCGCGCCAGGACATAACCTCCCGGTACATCGACATCTCCGCCCGGGTCAACAACCTCCGACAGCAGGAGCAGAGGCTCCTGGCCCTTCTCGGCCGCGCGGAGTCGCTGAGCGACATCCTCGTCCTCGAGAACGAGCTGGCCCGGGTCCGGACGCAGATAGAGCAGTACGAGAGGACCCTCCGGTCTTTCGACGAGCAGGTGGCCATGTCAACGGTTCACCTCGAACTCGTGCCTCCGAAGGAGACCCCCGGTCCCGGGGCGGGGCTCTGGGAGCGCATCGCGGCCGCCTTCATGCAGAGCCTCCTCTGGCTCTGGAACGCAGCTCAGGCCGTCCTGGTCTTCCTGGCCGGGCTCCTGGCCCCGCTGGCGGTGCTGGGCCTACTCGTGTGGCTCGGCGCCCTTGCCGTGCGGGCGCGGAGACGGCGGGCC
>DPMO01000254.1:1942-4260 GCA_003541445.1 Clostridiales bacterium
GAGACGGCGGGCCGGGATGTAGAGCGTACGACAGCAGAGAGTCGAGGGAGGGATGAAGCGTGGACAGCAGCATCCGTAGGACTTGGGCCACCGTCGGCGCCACGGTCCTCGCCGTCGCGCTCCTGGTCTCGGGAATCGCCCTGGGGCGCGGCCTGCCGGGCGAGAGCGTCCTGGCCGCTGCCGGGGAGGATGACGCCTCCGGCGCCGCCGGCGGGGAGGATGACGCGTCCGGCGCCTCCGGGAGCGAGGGGACCATATCGGTGACCGGCCGGGCGACGGTCAAGGCCCCGCCGGACACGGTGAGCCTGACCCTGGGCGTCGAGGTCCAGGCCTCGGAAGCGGGTGAGGCGTCGAGCCGCTGCGCCTCGGTGATGGACCGCGTCGTGGCCGCCCTCATCGGCGCCGGCGTCCCCCGGGACAACATCCAGACCGCCTGCATGCGCCTCTGGCCGCAGTACGACTACAGCGAAGGGGGAAAGGGCGGTATCGTCGGGTACCGGGCATCCAACCAGGTCAGGCTGAGCTGGACCGAGCTCGACAAGGTCGGCGAACTCATCGACCGGGCCGTCGAGGCCGGCGCCAACACCGTCTCGGGGCTGAGCTTCAGCCTTGCCGACCCGGAGGCGCTGTACCTCGAGGCTGTCGCCGAGGCCGTGCGTGACGCCCGGGTCAAGGCCGAGGCCCTGGCCGCGGCGGCCGGCGTGCGCGTCGGCGCGGTGAAGGACATGCAGCTCCACCCCGATTTCGGCCGCCAGGTCGACCTTTACGTGTCCGTCCGCGAAGGGTACGGCGCCGAGGCCCCGCCTCCGCCGGTCGAACCGGGGATGGTGGAGATCCAGGTGACCGTCAGCGTGGAGTACGGCATCGAGCAAGGATAGAACGAGGCCGACCGCTGCCCGGACCTCCGTCCCCGCGCCGCGGGCTCACGCCGGGCGCGGTGCCTCACGCTCCGCTCACGCCGCGAGATGCCGGTCCGGGACTGCTTGTCCCGGACCGGCCTGTTGCGTACGGGGCCGCGCCACCCGGGTCTCCTTACAGGTGATGCAGGTCGTGCGGTGAATAATAGCCGCGGCACCTGTCGGACCCGTCCATCCGGCTCCCGAGAAGACCGGCAGGCTCCGGAGGTGGTCGCGGTTCCGAAAGCCTTGTTCATCGACGGGCACAGCCTGGCCTACCGGGCGTTCTTCGCCCTCCCGGACACCCTCGCCACCGCCCAGGGACAGCCGACGAACGCCGTCTTGGGGTTCGCCCAGATGCTCCTCAGGATTATCGAGGAGGAGAAGCCCGACTTCGTCGCGGTGGCCTTCGACAAGGGCAGACCTGAGTTCCGCCTGGAGGAGTACGCGGAGTACAAGGCCCACCGCAAGCCGACCCCGGACAAGCTGAAGCCCCAGATACCCCTCATAAAGGAGTTCCTCCAGGCCCTCCGGGCGGCGGTGGTCGAGGTCGAGGGCTACGAGGGTGACGACGTCCTGGCGGCCCTGACCGACCTGGCCCGTAGGGAAGGCGTCGAGGCGGTCATCGTCACCGGTGACCGGGATGCGCTCCAGCTCGTTCGGCCCGGGGTGAGGGCCATGATCACCGTGCGCGGCATCAGCGAGACGGCCGTCTTCGACTCCCGGGCGGTGGAGGAGAAGTACGGGGTTCCTCCGGAGAGGCTTCCCGACCTCAAGGGCCTCTCAGGCGACCAGTCCGACAACCTCCCCGGCGTGCCGGGCGTGGGCCCCAAGACGGCCGCCGCCCTTCTGAAGCGCTTCGGGACCCTGGACGACGTCCTGGCCCACGCCGCGGAGGTCGGCTCCGAGAGGCTCAGAAGGGCGCTGGAGGAGCATGCCGACGACGCCCGGATGTGCCGCGATCTGGCCACCATCAGGCATGACGTCCCCTTCGAGAAGCCGCCGCGGCTCGAGGAGTTCCGTTTCACGGGGTGGGACGAGGACCGCCTGGCCGACTTCCTGAGAAGGCTCGAGCTGAGGTCTCTGCTCCGCCGCCTCGGCCTGGCCGAGAAGGCCGCCGCCCGAGGGGGGCCCTCCGCCGGCCGGAGCTCCCTCGTCCGGGGACGCCGGCTCGTCCGCACCCGGGAGGAACTGGCCCGGGCCGCCTCCGCCCTCTCGCGCGAGGGGCGCATCGCGCTGGCCGCACGGCTCGACGGCGAACGGCCCCTGGAGGCGCGGCTCCAGGGAGTGGCCATCGCCGCCGACGGCCTGGCCGAGACCATCTATGTGCCGGTCTTCGCCGGCCCTTCGCCCGGCGGCGGGGCCACCGGCGGGGCCCCGTCCGACCTCTTCGCCGGCGGCGCAGGGGACGGCCTGGAGGCC
>DPMO01000277.1 GCA_003541445.1 Clostridiales bacterium
ACCCGGGTCTTCCGGGGACACGGGGCCCACACGGAGCGGTCGACCGCCCTCAAGTAGCGTAGTGGGGCCCCGGCTTTCGCCGGGTCGGGCGGGAGGTATCAGTCGATGGCACGGACCAGGACCACAAAAGCCAAGCCGGACGAGGCTCGGGCGGTCGTGAGACACGTCTGGATCGCTCCCCGCAAGGTCCGCATCGTCCTTGACCTGGTGAGGGGAAAGAGCGTGGACGAGGCCCTTGCGGTCCTGCGGTTCACTCCGAAGCGAGCTTCAAGCGTCGTGTCCAAGGCCATCAGGTCGGCCGCGGCCAACGCCGAGCAGAACTACGACCTCAAGCAGGACCAGCTCTACGTGGCCGAGGCCTACGCCGACGGAGGGCCCACCTTCAGGCGCTGGCAGGCCCGGCAGAGGGGTCGGGCCTTCGAGATAAAGCAACGGACCAGCCACATCACGGTCGTCGTCCGTGAGCGCGAGTGACGGAGGAGGCCGCGGAAAGGAGGGAACCGGGTGGGGCAAAAGGTCCACCCCAAGGGGCTGAGGTTGGGCATCATCGAGGACTGGGACGCGAAGTGGTTCGCCAACAAGAAGCACTTCGCCGACCTTCTCCTCGAAGACGACAAAATCAGGAAGCACATTCACAGGAAGTTCGCCGCCGCCGGGGTTTCCCGGATTGAGATAGAAAGGGCCGCCAACAGGGTGAAGGTGACCCTGCACACCCCCAGGCCCGGGATGGTCATCGGTCGGGGCGGGGCGGGCGTCGACGAGCTGCGCCGGGAGCTCGAGGAGATGACCGGAAGGCAGATAGCCGTGAACATCGTCGAGGTGAAGCGGCCGGAGCTGGACGCCAAGCTCGTCGCGGAGAACATCGCCGGCGCCCTCGAGAAGCGGATATCCCACCGACGGGCGATGAAGCAGGCCATCTCCCGGGCGATGAAGGCGGGGGCCAAGGGTGTGAGGGTGGTCGTGAGCGGCCGCATCGGTGGAGCGGAGATCGCCCGCCGGGAGCGCGCGTGGGAGGGGACCGTTCCCCTTCACACCTTGAGGGCCAACATCGACTATGGAGCGGCTGACGCTAACACCACCTACGGGAAGATCGGGGTAAAGGTCTGGATATACAAGGGCGAGGTTCTGCCTGAGAAGAAGGCGGCCGCCGACCAGCCAGGTCAGGACGTGCCGGAAGGAGAGGCAGGCGAGTGATCCATGCTGATGCCGAAGAGGGTCAAGTACCGCAAGCCGCACCGCGGCACCCGGAAGGGCAAGGCCACGCGGGGCGCCGAGATCTTCTACGGCGAGCACGGCCTGCAGGCTCTGGAACCGGCCTGGGTGACGGACCGGCAGATCGAGGCGGCACGTATCGCCCTCACCCGCCACACCAAGCGGGGCGGAAAGGTCTGGATCAGGGTCTTCCCCGACAAGGCGGTCACGGCCAAGCCGGCTGAGACGCGCATGGGCAGTGGCAAGGGGTCACCGGAGTACTGGGTGGCCGTGGTCAAGCCCGGCCGGATCCTCTTCGAGATCGCCGGAGTCCCGGCAGACGTGGCACGGGAAGCGCTGCGGCTGGCCTCGCACAAGCTCCCGCTCAAGACCCGCATCATCAGCCGTGCTGAACTGGGTGGTGGACAGGTTGAAGGTTGAGCAGCTGAGGCAGCTGAGTGACGCCGAGCTCCAGGCCAAGCTCAAGGAGCTCAAGGAGGAGCTCTTCAACCTCAGGTTCCAGATGGCCACCGGCCAGCTTGACAATCCGATGAGGCTGAGGCAGGTGCGGAAGGACATCGCAAGGGTCAAGACCATTCAGAGAGAACGCGAGTTGGCCGGCCTGAGGCAGGCCCAGGTGCGCTAAGGAGGTTCAGCGGTGCAGGTCAGAGGGACCAGGAAGACGCGGATCGGGCGGGTGACCTCGAACGCCATGGACAAGACCGTGGTCGTCACCATCGAGACCCTTGAGAGGCACCCCCTTTACGGGCGCCGTCTGAAGCGGACCAAGAAGCTCAAGGCCCACGACGAGAAGAACGAATGCCGCGTGGGAGACCGCGTCCGCGTCGTGGAGACGCGCCCTCTGAGCAAGGACAAGCGCTGGCTTGTTGTCGAGATCCTGGAGAGGGCCGAGTAGCCGGCCTTCAGGCCGTAGCTCGAAAGAGGTGGACGTTGATGATTCAGCCTCAGACCAGGCTGGTCGTCGCCGACAACACCGGGGCGAAGGAGATCATGTGCATAAGGGTGCTCGGCGGTTCGCGGCGCAAGTACGCGAACATAGGCGACATAATCGTGGCTTCGGTGAAGGAAGCCTCCCCCGGAGGCGTGGTCAAGAAGGGGGATGTCGTCAGGGCCGTCGTGGTCCGCTCCAAGAAGGGGGTGACCCGGCCTGACGGCACGCACATCCGCTTCGATGACAACGCCGGGGTTCTCCTGGGCGACGGGAAGGAGCCGAAGGGCACCCGCATATTCGGTCCTGTCGCCCGTGAGCTGCGGGAGAAGGAGTTCATGAAGATCATCTCGCTCGCCCCGGAGGTCTTGTGACCCTCAGGGGCACCCGGCCAGGCCCGGGCATTGCGGAGAGAAGCGAGGTGGGCTGGTTTGGCGAAGAACAAGGCTGCGGCTTCGAAGGCCAAGTTGAACATCAGGAAGGGCGACACGGTGGTCGTCCTCTCCGGCAAGCACCGAGGCCGGAGGGGTAAGGTCATCCGGGTCGAGCCCGAGACCCGGCGTGTGGTCGTCGAAGGCGTGAACGTGGTCAAGAAGCACATGAGGCCGAGAGGCAAGATGATGCAGGGCGGCATCGTCGACCAGGAGGCCCCGCTCCCGCGGGACAAGGTCATGCTGGTCTGTCCGCGCTGCAACAAGCCCTCGCGCGTCGGCCGGAGGCGGCTGGAGGACGGCCGCCTGGTACGGACATGCCGGCGCTGTGGCGAAGTGGTCGACCGGTGAGCTAGGGAGGACCCACCCAGATGCCCAGACTGAAACAGCATTATCTTGAAAAAGTCGTGCCGGCGCTCAAGGAGCGCTTCGGGTACAGGAGCCCGATGGAGGTGCCGCGGGTCGAGAAAATCGTGGTCAACATGGGCGTGGGTGAGGCGACCCGGGACCCGAAGGCTCTGGACGGCGCGGTGACCGACCTGATGACCATAACCGGGCAGAAGCCCGTCGTCACCAGGGCCAAGAAGTCCATCTCGGCCTTCAAGCTGAGGAAGGGGATGCCGATCGGGGCCTTCACCACCCTCCGGGGTGACCGGATGTGGGACTTCCTCGACAGGCTCGTGAGTGTGGCCCTGCCGAGGGTCCGCGACTTCAGAGGGGTGCCTTCCCGCTCCTTCGACGGCCGCGGCAACTTCACCCTGGGTATAAAGGAGCAGTTGATCTTCCCGGAGATCGATTACGACAAGGTCGAGAAGATACGCGGGATGAACGTCACCATCGTCACCACGGCGCGGACGGACGAAGAGGCGCGGGCTCTCCTCGAACTCTTGGGAATGCCGTTCCGCGAGTAGGGAGGGGCCTTGAGATGACACGCAAGGCGCTCATGGAAAAGTGGCGGAAAGAGCCCAAGTACAAGACCAGAGCCTACAATCGTTGCCGCATCTGCGGCCGGCCGAGGGCCTACATGGGCCGGTTCGGCATGTGCCGCATGTGTTTTCGGGAGCGGGCCCACCGCGGCCTGATACCTGGAGTGCGCAAAGCCAGTTGGTAGGACCCCGAAAGGGTTCCGGCGAGAAGGGGGTTTTGGGCGTGTCCACGACCGATCCCATTGCCGACATGCTGACCCGGATACGGAATGCCAACGCGGCTCATCACGACCGTGTGGACATACCGGGGTCTAAAATCAAGAGGAGCATCGCCGAGATCCTCAAGAGAGAGGGTTACATAAGGGACTACGCCTGGATCGACGACGGGCGGCAGGGCTCCATCAGGATATACCTCAAGTACGGTCCCAACCGTGAGACCGTCATCAACGGCCTCAGGAGGATCTCGAGGCCCGGTCTCCGGGTCTACGTGAAGAAGGAGAACGTCCCGAGAGTCCTCGGCGGTCTGGGGATAGCCATTCTGTCGACGCCGGAAGGCGTCATCACCGACCGGGACGCCCGGGCCAAGGGTGTCGGCGGCGAGGTCATCTGCTACGTCTGGTGACTGGTGACACGTCCCGAGCCTGTGACCCTGAGACGGGGGTAAGCGACATGTCAAGAGTGGGTAAAAAGCCGATTCGGATACCGGAGGGTGTGACGGTCACCAAGAACGGGGACGTCATAACCGTCAAAG
The DNA here is from genome assembly GCA_003541445.1 of Clostridiales bacterium. Taxonomy (GTDB): domain Bacteria; phylum Bacillota; class Sulfobacillia; order UBA995; family UBA9673; genus UBA9673. Next base: position 4,249 of record DPMO01000277.1, read on the forward strand.
GGCCCCTCGGCACCCTCGAGCACCGTGTCCACCGGGACATGGTGGTGGAGATCGGCTCGGACACCGTCGTCGTCAAGCGTCCGAGCGACCAGCCGGTCCACCGGGCTCTCCACGGCGTGACGCGCACCGTGATCGCCAACATGGTCGACGGGGTGACGAAGGGCTTCGAGAAGCACCTCACCATCGTCGGGACGGGCTACCGGGCCGCCGTCCAGGGGAGGCGCCTGACGCTCAACGTCGGCTACTCGCATCCGGTGGAGATCGTCGCGCCTGAGGGGGTCACGATCGAAACCCCCACGCCCACGACCGTCGTCGTCAAGGGAACGGACAAGCAAGTCGTCGGGCAGGTGGCCGCTGACATCCGAAAGGTCAGGCCCCCAGAGCCCTATCACGGCAAAGGCATCCGCTACCGCGATGAACGCGTCCGGCACATCCCGATAGGGAAGACGGTGAAGTAGGAGCCCTCGAGCGTGCCGGGCCGGGACCAGGGCTGGTGGGAGGATTGAAAGAACATGGCTAAGCTTGGCAAGGAAGAGGCGAGGAAGAGACGCCACCTTCGCATAAGGCGGAAGGTCGTCGGGACGCCCGACAGGCCGCGGCTCAATGTCTTCCGCAGCTCTCGACACATATACGCGCAGATCATCGATGACGTGAGCGGGCGGACGCTCGTATCCGCCTCTTCGCTGGACCCTGAACTGAAGCTGGGAAGCGGAGGCAACGTCAGCGCGGCCCGGTCCGTGGGGGAGCTCTTGGGGAAGAGAGCCGTCGCCCGCGGGGTCACCAAGGTCGTCTTCGACCGCGGCGGGTATCTCTACCACGGGCGGGTCAAGGCGCTGGCCGAGGCCGCCCGCGAGTCCGGGCTCGAGTTCTAGGGCTTCTAGGTTTTCCGGCCGGCCCGCCGCCGCGCGGGGCCGGGGGGCGTCGGGCCGGGGGGAAGGTGAGAGACACTTGGCACGAACGGGCGAGAACGAACTGGACACGGAGCTGTTCGAAAAGGTTGTGGCCGTCAAGCGTGTGGCCAAGGTCGTCAAGGGCGGCCGGCGCTTCAGCTTCAGCGCCCTCGTCGTCGTCGGTGACGGCGACGGCCGTGTGGGGGTCGGGCTGGGCAAGGCACCGGAGGTCCCGGACGCCATCGCCAAGGGCGTGCAGGAGGCCAAGAAGAACATGATCAGCGTCCCGCGCGTCGGGACGACCATCCCGCACGAGGTCGTCGGTCACTTCGGCGCGGGCAAGGTCCTCCTGAAGCCGGCCTCGAAGGGCACCGGGGTCATCGCGGGCGGCCCTGTCAGGGCCGTTCTCGAGGCCGCCGGGATAAGCGACATCCTTACGAAGTCGTTGGGCTCCTCCAACGCCGCCAACACCGTCTACGCCACCATGGAAGGCCTCAGGTCCCTGAAGAGCGC
>DPMO01000179.1 GCA_003541445.1 Clostridiales bacterium
CATCCCCGGCCCGGAGAGCTGCTCGACGTCTACCGCAGGGCCATGGCCGACGCCAGACGGTTCGTCGTCGAGCACGGCATCGTGGACCTGCCGCCCGGCGAGGAGCTTATCGTCGAGGAGACACCGCCGTTCGCCCGACCCGTCATCCCCTACGCCGCGTACCTGCCGCCGGCACCCTTCGAGACCAAACAGCTCGGGCGCTTCTGGGTCACGCCTGTGGATGAGACGGCTCCGGAGGAGGCTCAGAGGCGGCAGCTCCGCGACCACAACACCTACGGCATACCGGTGACAGCCCTCCACGAAGCCTATCCGGGCCATCATCTCCAGCTCTGCTGGTCCAACCGGCACCGGAGCGACCTCCGGAAGCTCTCCGACAGCACCCTCTTCGCCGAGGGCTGGGCCTTCTACTGCGAGGAGCTCATGGAGGACCTGGGCTTCATCGCCGGTCCCGAGTACCGGCTCATCCGGCTCAAGGACCAGCTGTGGCGGGCCGGGCGCATCATCCTCGACGCGGCCCTGCACACGAGGGGGATGACCGTGGACGAGGCCGTGGACTTCTTCGTGACCAGGATCCACATGGAGCGTCCGAACGCCCTGGCGGAGGTCAGGCGTTACACCGTCACGCCGACCCAGCCGATGAGCTACCTCATCGGCAAGCTGGAAATCCTCAAGCTCGTCGAGGACTACAAGGCCCGGAAGGGCCCCGACTTCGACATGCGCACGTTCCACAACGAACTCTTGAGCCACGGGACGGTTCCGCCGGCCGTGGTGAGACGGATCATCCTCGGGTAGACAGTCCGCGGGCGGCCGCAGGCCGCCGGGACGGGGAGACGGCCCAGGTGGAACGAGAGAAGCTGACCATCCTGAAGATGATCGAGGAGGGGCGCGTGACGGCCGAGGAAGGGCTCAGGCTCCTCGAGGTGCTGGAGGGCCCGGAGCGGCCGTCACCGCCCCGTGAGCCGCGGCGCCTCCGGCTCACGGTCACCGAGCTGGGGACCGGCCGGCGGCGCGTCCAGCTCAACGTGCCGGTGAGCCTCGTGGACCTGGGCCTGCGGGTGGCCGCCAGGTCGGCGAACCGGTTCATGCGGGTGGGGGGACACCAGATCGACCTCGAGGCCGTCGCCGCGGCCATCCGGGAGGGTGGCGTGGGCCGCATCCTGGACCTCACCGACGAAGTCGAGAACGTCAGGGTCGAGGTCTTCCTTGAATAGGCGGGTGAAGGGCGCGAGAGGTCCCGGGCCCGCGGCCGGGGTGCGGCTCGTGGCTTTCGACCTTGACGGGACGTTGATAGGCCCGGACCTGGAACTCGATGACGAGGTCGTGGAGGCCGTGGCCGCCCTCAGGCGAAGGGGGGTCACGGTCATCATCGTCACCGGCCGCATGCATCGGTCGGCGGAGGCCTACGCACGGCATCTAGGGCTCGACGGGCTTCCCCTCGTGAGCTTCAACGGGGCCATGGTCCGGGTCGTCGGCCGGGACGAGACATGGTGGCACAGACCTATCGCCGCGGCGCGGGCCGTGAGGGTCCTGGACTTCCTGGCCGAGCGGGGCCTGGAGCCCTTGGTGTTCGTGGGCGACGCTCTGTACGCCGGAGCTCCCGACCCGGACCGGGACCGCCTCTACGCCCATATCTCGGGGGTGGAGCCCGAGCATGTCGGCGACCTGCGGGCTCATCTTCTCGGACCCCCGCGCCTTCAGCCGACGAAGATGATTCAGGTCGAAGACCCGGGGAGGATGCCCGGGCTCTACGCCGCGGCGCGGGCCCGCTTCGCGGGGGAGCTCGCCGTGACCACCTCGTACCCCTTCTTCCTGGAGTTCATGCATAGCGACGTCGGCAAAGGGCTGGCCCTGGCCCGGGTCTGCCGGCGGCTGGGCGTCCGGCGGCAGGAGGTGGCGGCCTTCGGGGACGGGTTGAACGACCTGGACATGGTCAGGTGGGCCGGTCTCGGCGTGGCCATGGCCGGGGGGCCTCCGGAGCTGCTCGAGGCCGCCGACCGGGTGGTCGACGGGCCTCCCGGTCTGGGCGTGGTCCGGTTCCTGGAGGAGAACCTCCTTGGAGGGGATGGATAGCAGACCGTGCCCCTGAAGATAGTCGTCGCCCCGGCGTCCTTCAAGGGCAGTCTCACACCTGTCGCGGCGGCTGAGGCCGTCACCCGGGGGTTCAAGCGGGTTCTCCCTTCGGCCGAGGTGGCCGCCGTCCCCGTCGCGGACGGGGGCGAAGGGACGGTCGAGGTCCTTCGCCTGGCTCTGGGCGGCCGGACGAGGGCGGCCCTGGTGACGGGCCCGCTCGGCTCGGAGACGGTCTCCGCGGGCTGGGCCGTCCTCGACGGCGGCGGCACGGCCGTCATCGAGATGGCCGCCGCGTCCGGCCTGCCGCTGGTTCCCCCGCAGCGCCGGGACCCCATGGTCACCACGACCGCCGGGACGGGCGAGCTCATCAGGGAGGCTCTCGAGGCCGGCTGTCGGCACATCCTGGTCGGTCTCGGGGGGAGCGCCACCGTGGACGGGGGGCTGGGGGCGATGCGGGCCCTCGGGGCCGCCCTCTTGGACGCCGAGGGGCGGCCGGTCCCCCCGGGGGGGCGGGGCCTTCTGGAGCTGGCCCGCGTCGACGTCTCCGGCCTCGACCCTCGGCTGGCCCGGGTGAAGGTCACCGCGCTGTGTGACGTGGACAATCCTCTGCTCGGTCCGGACGGTGCGGCGCGGGTCTTCGGACCCCAGAAAGGCGCGGACGAGTCCGCCGTGGACCTTCTCGAGCGGGGTCTCGAGAACCTTGTGCAGGTGGTCCGCCGCGACCTCGGTCTCGGCTGGAACCTGGGGTCGCTTCCCGGTGGCGGGGCGGCCGGCGGCCTGGGTGCCGCCCTGGCGGCCTTCCTGGGAGCGGAGTTGGTCTCGGGAATCGATTTCGTCATGAGGGCCACGGGGCTGCCGGAGAGGATTGCCTGGTCGGACCTTGTCGTGACCGGGGAAGGACAGCTCGACGGCCAGAGCCGGCGCGGCAAGGCGTGCGCCGGCGTGGCCCGTGAGGCGCGCCGGGCCGGACGTCCGGTCGTGGTCCTGACCGGCTCGGTCCGGGGCGAGGACGAGGCTGTTGCCGTCCTCGGTCTCGACGCCGTCCTCCCGGTCGTTCCCGGTCCGATGAGCCTGGTCCAGGCCATGGACGGGGCCGCCGTGCATGTGGAGGCCGCCGCAGCGAGGCTGGCCCGGCTCCTGGTGGTCGGGAGCCGTCTTGGTCCTGCTGGCGGTCCTGGCCGCGGCCCTGGCGGCGGCCCGGGTGGCGGGCCCGGTCCAGGTCCCTTCTAACCACCGCTTCCGAGGACGGCGCCCACAGCCCAGGCCAGGGCCTGAGCGAACAGGAAGGCCCAGAGGAACGGGGCGAAGCCCCGGTAGGGCCACAGAAGCCGCGGCCTGGCGCCGCCCGGCCGGGGTTCGAGACGGCGGGAGCCCCGCGAGCGCACGGCTTCGACCAGCCCGCCCAGGTACAGGGGCAGGCCCACCGTCAGCCGCAGGACGGTGGCGAGGGTCCTCGTCCTGCGCCGGTAGGGGGCTGACGCGGCCACGGCGAGGAAGAACCAGACGAGTCCGGCCAGGGTCCAGGTCCAGGCGCCCGGTCCGAAAGACAGCGTCAAGGGCCTTGCTCCTCCTCTCCTCCAGGGGCCGCCCCGGCCAGGGTGAAGAAGAGGTGGAGGAAGCCCGCCAGGTGCCTGACGGCAGCCGGCACGAGCCGGGCGGCGGTAGGGGCGAAGTGCTTGTCGTATCCGGGGTGGCGGCAGGCGTCGAGGTGGCGGTCATACCACGGCAGGGCCTCGTGGGCGGCCAGGTCGACCCAGTCCCGGACATTGCGCCAGTCGAGGACGTGGGGGACGCGGTGGCGGTCCCCTTCTGGGCGGTAGACGGCCCGCCAGCGGTAGACGCCGCCCGAGGAGGGGGCGAAATCGCGCCACCGCCCGTCCTCCTCAAGCCAGGCCTCGTAGACGCCGTGGCCGCACCCGGCGACTCCTGCCGCGTGATGGGGAACCCAGCAGTCGGCCAGGAGGTGGGCGGCGCGTCCGAGCTCGTAGGCCGCCGCGGCCCGGTCGGGCCCGCGGGCCGGGATCCGTCTGCCGGCCGGCCCCGGGGTGCCGGAAGCCCCCGCCCGCCAGAGCCTGAGGGCGTCCTTCACCAAGTCTTCCACCACGGTGGCGGCCGAGAGGCACACGCCGCCGTAGCCGCGGTGGGACCATGGATGGTGGAAATGGTAGGGGTGGAGGACATAGCCGCCCGAGGCGGGGTAGTCGGCGTCCACCGTGCCCTGGAGCAGGTGTTCGCCGAGCGAGGCGGGAACGGGACGGCGGCGGCCGCCGGCGGCTCCGCGGCGCCTCGCCGGGAAGGCCGGACCGCCGCGGGTCGGCAGGCCGAGCAGGCGGGGAAGGTAGTCCAGCCCGTCCGCATCGGCCACCTCGACGGCGGCTGTGAGCAGGGAGGCGTGGTCGGGTGCGGCCCAGAGAGTCCCGGGCCGGGGACGGGGTCGGACCGTCGGCGCTCAACTCCCTTCTCCGCCGGCGGCCTGCGCCGCGGGCGCCCGTGCGCCCGATGCCCAGTGTAGTCGGCGCGCTCCCCGCGCGTTACGGAGCCGCGGCCGGAGGGCCCGGCGGCAGCGGGGAGGGAACCTTGCAGACCCGACCCACGTTCTGCATGAAGGGGCATGAAAGGGAAGGAAGGCATAAGGTTGGTTCTGGACTGGACGGGAGGTATCGGGGTGGCCAAGAAGCTGTATCGTTCGAGACGCGAACGCATCCTCGGCGGCGTGGCCGGAGGGCTGGCGGAGTACTTCGACGTGGACGTCACCCTCGTCCGCCTGGCCTGGGTCATGGTCGCCCTCGCCGGCGGTTTCGGGCTCCTTGCCTACATCGCCGCCTGGGTCATCATGCCTGAGGAGCCCGAGGCCGAGCGCAGGAGCCGGGCCCACGCCGCGGAGGGCGGGGAGCCGGAGGTCGTCGTGCCCGAGGTGGAGGATGCCGGGGAGGAGGCGGACCCGGGGACTTCCGCCCAGACCGAGGAGCGGGGGGCCGAAGCCCGCGGCCGGAGCTGGTTCTTCGGACTCTTGCTCGTGGCTTTAGGTTTCTATCTCTTGGTCCAGAACCTCGTGCCCGAGCTCCAGCTGGCCAAGTTCTGGCCGGTGGCCCTCATCCTCCTGGGAGGGCTCATCCTGGCGGGTGCTTTCGGACGCTCGAAGGAGGAGTGAGAGTTGAGCTCACGGGTGTTCTGGGGCTTCGGACTCGTCGTGGCCGGCGGGCTGTTGCTGGCGGCGAACCTCGGCCTGGTCTCCCGGGCCGTGTGGGGGGTCCTCTGGCGGATGTGGCCGCTGGTCCTCGTGCTCTGGGGCGTCTCCCTTCTCCTCCGCCCGTTGGGCCGGGCTGGCGCGGTCATCACGGCCGTCATCGTGCTTTTGACCGCGGCGGGCGTTATCGGTTACGCTGTTCACCTCGCCCCGGGAGGGGTGCAGTCCGGCGAGCTGGTTCTTGACCAGCCCCTTGTCCCGGAGGTCGAGAAGGTCAGCGTGAAGATCGCCGTCGGTGCCGCAGCCGTCGACCTCGACGGAACGGCCCCCGAAGGGCGCCTGGCCACGGGCCGCCTCGGCTATCACGGTCCGCCCCCCGAGGTGGACTGCGATGTCGCGGCCGACAGAGCCGAGCTGGAGCTCGCTTCCGCTTCCGGTCCCACCCGGGCGGCCGGCCTTCCGTCTCCCGTATGGGTCATCCACCTGAACCCGGCTCCCGTCTACACCATCGACGTCAACGCCGGCGCGTGCGCTCTCGACTTCGACCTGTCCGCCCTGAAAGTGGAAGAGTTTCACCTGGATGCCAAGGCGTGCTCGGCGGAGGTCATCTTCGGGGAGCAGGGATTGGACCTGACCGGGCGCATCGACCTGAAGGCCGGGTCGCTGACCCTGCGTGTGCCCCGCCGCGTGGGAGTTGAGATCATAGCGGTCTCCACCCTGGCGGACAACAACCTCGAGGAGGCCGGGTTCGAAAGGTCCGGTTCCCGTTGGGTGTCCGAGGGGTTCGAGGACAAGGCCAACAGGTTCACGTTCACCCTGAACGCCGTGGTGGGCTCGGTCCGGGTCGAGTGGACCGACTGACGGGCTCACTTCACCTCACCTCACGAGGAGGGTGGTGAGGGACGGCGGGCCGGCGCGGACGAAGGACCTCGGCAGGAAGTCCGGCCTCCGAGGAGAAGCTTCGACCGAACGTTCAGTCAAGATGTCGGGTCGCGGCCCGCTTCACCCGGCGCGCGGGACGCGTGCCGGGTACGGGCGCCTGAACGGGAGGGTCCGGTTTGTCCAAGGAGGAGCAGATTCTCGAGGTCGCCATGAAGGTCTTCCGCGAGAGAGGCTACCACGCGGCCTCCATGCAGGAGATCGCCGACGCCGTAGGTATGCAGAAGGGCAGCCTGTACTACTACATCTCCGGCAAGCAGGAACTTCTCTTCATGATCCTCGACAGGGCCATCGACACCATCACGGCGAGGGTGGAGGAGATCTACCGGTCGGACCTGTCGCCGGGAGAGAAGCTGTGGCAGGCCATCGTGAACCACGTCGAGGTCGTCTCGGAGCGGCAGGACATGCTGACCATCCTCCTGCGCGAGAGGCATGCCCTGAGCCCGAGCCAGCAGGCCGTCATCGACGAGAAGCGTGTGGCCTACGAGAGGCTCTTCCAGAGGATTCTGACCGAGGGCGTCAGGGCCGGCCAGTTCCGGGAGATGGACGTCAAGATAGTGTCCTTCGGCATCCTGGGCATGTGCAACTGGCTCTACCAGTGGTACTCGCCGGAGGGGCGTCTATCGGCGAGGGAGATTGGCGACATCTTTGCGGACATAGTATTCCGCGGGGTC